>JABGQL010000066.1 GCA_018648825.1 Gammaproteobacteria bacterium | reverse complement strand
AATAAGAAAACAGTCATCAAATCAAGATAAGGTGGTGCTCGATCAGAAGTTCTTAGGGCATGTACTGGTTGCTGAAGATACCCCGCTACTACAACAGCTAGAGAGGCGTATATTAGAGAGCCTAGAAGTGACAGTGACCATCGCTGAGAATGGTCAAGAAGCGGTTGAACTGGCAATGGATCTCCATTTTGATCTAATTCTAATGGATATGCAGATGCCAATAATGAGTGGCATTGAGGCAACTAAGCTCTTGCGAGAGAGGGGGAGTCATACTCCAATTGTTGCAGTGACAGCCAATGTCATGCAAAAGCACCGAGAAGAGTTTGATGAGGCGGGATGCGATGACTTTCTTGCTAAGCCATTTCAAAATGAAGAGCTGTTGAGGGTGCTGCAGCAATACTTGACCCAAAAATAGACAGGGTCTGGTGGCTGCCGCTATCGTAAGAAAAACACATTTTTAGAGATCTTCTGTACTCTACACGCTCTGTAGTGAATAATATCGCTCAATTTATTGCACATAGCGCAGAGGAGTACCATGCCATCATTTGATACCGTTTCTGAAGTTGACCTTCATGAGATAACCAATGCCGTAACTCAGGCCGCCCGTGAGATCAGTACCCGCTTTGATCTAAAAGGAACCGGAGCACTAATAGAAGAGGCTGATGGTGAAGTGTTACTTAAGGCCGATAATGAGTTTCAATTGACACAAGTATTGGATGTCCTACGCGGAAAAATGGCCAAGCGAGGAGTCGATGCCGGAGCACTTGAACCTGGTGAGGTGGAGTCTAATGTCAGTGAGGCACGACAGACGGTGAAGTTGCTACAGGGGATCGATACAGTAACTGCCAAACAGGTTGTGAAGTTGATCAAGCAGTCGAAGATCAAGGTACAAGCTGCAATCCAGGGAGAGAAGGTGCGGGTCACCGGCAAAAAGCGGGATGACCTGCAAGCGGTGATGACACTGTTACGGGAGGAGAATCTCTCTGTTCCACTGCAGTTTAATAACTTCCGGGACTGATTCACACTTGCCTGAGATTCTGATCTCCATCGCCGAACAACAGCTGACCCTGATCCAAGATGAGGTAGCACCACAGTTCTTCACCATCTCTACAGCACTCAATGGTGTAGGGGAACGATCCGGCAGCTACAGTACCCCCAGAGGTGCACACCACATCCGTATCAAGATTGGGGCTGGCTGCCCAGTAGATACCGTCTTTGTCGGACGTCGTCCAACGGGAGAAGAGTACACTCCGACGTTGGCTGCGGCCTACCCTAATCGGGACTGGATTCTCAGCCGTATTCTCTGGTTAACCGGAGATGAGCCGGGGACCAACCGAGGGGGAGAGGTCGACACCCTGCGACGAATGATCTACATCCACGGCACCCCAAACTCAGAACCGATGGGAGTCCCTCAATCACATGGTTGTATTCGTATGCGTAGTCATGATCTGATTGCTCTGTTTGAGCAGGTAGAGGCGGGTACGCCGATAATTATAAAGGAGTAGAGGATGGCACTGGGCCCCTTGATGTTGGACCTTGATGGGGTGGAACTCTCATCGGAAGAGAGAACACTGCTACTGGACCCCCGTGTCGGGGGAATCATTCTGTTTAGCCGCAACTACCACTCGGTAGAACAGTTAACTCGCCTCTGTGAAGAGGTTCATGCGCTACGTACTCCCCGTCTATTGATTGCAGTGGATCAGGAGGGGGGAAGGGTGCAGCGTTTTCGCGAAGGATTTACTGAGCTTCCTCCAATGGGAAGCTTGGGCAAGCGCTTTGATCGAGACCATAAGCGGGCACACCAAGATGCGGAGTTCGTTGGTTGGTTGATGGCCAGTGAGCTGCTCAGTTGTGGCGTCGACTTTAGCTTCGCTCCAGTACTGGATCTGGCTCACGGAGTGAGTGGCGTGATTGGTGATCGCGCCTTCCACCGTAACCCTGAAGTAGTCGCCTCACTGGCACAGAGCTTGATGCGAGGTATGCACCTGGCTGGCATGGGGGCGGTAGGTAAGCACTTCCCCGGTCATGGTGGAGTCAATGCAGACTCTCACACTGAGGTGCCTACCGATGAGCGTAGCTTTGCCGATCTGTTGATTGATGATCTGGTTCCCTTTGAACGTATGGTCAATTACGGTATTGAAGGGATTATGCCAGCCCATATCTACTACAATGCTACCGACCCTGAATTTACGGCTGGTTTTTCTCCATTCTGGCTCAAGTCGGTGCTGCGTAAACAGCTTGGCTTTAACGGTACCATCTTCAGTGATGACCTGAGTATGGAAGGGGCCTCACCTATTGGGGATTACCCACAGCGTGCCGCAGCCGCACTGGCAGCGGGGTGTGACATGATATTGGTCTGCAACCACCGAGAGCATGCCATTGAGGTGCTCAACTCATTACCCCAACAGAATGATCCTCTACTGACTGCACGTTTGATGCGACTGCATGGAAAACATGGCATGGACCGTTCCAAACTGATGGAGAGCCACCAGTGGCAACAGGCTGTAGAGCGGGTGAAACAGCTAGAGGAGGTGCATACCGTGGAGATGGAGCTATGAGTGCGCTATTACATGAAGTAGAGCAGGTGCGACGTGAAGCGGACTGTCTATGGACACAGCAACAGGTTGAACAGGCCCTTGACCGAATGGCTGCCGGATTGACCCAACGAATTGCATCCTCTCATCCTCTGCTATTGACGGTGATGAATGGTGCGGTGATTCCAATGGGCTATCTGTTGACCCGGCTTGAATTTCCGCTACAGGTAGATTATGTGCACGCCACGCGCTACGGTGAACAGTTGAGTGGGGGGGCTCTAGAGTGGATTGCCTCTCCACGAATCGCTCTAGAGCAGCGTACAGTAGTCATTGTTGATGATATCCATGATGAAGGGGGAACACTCCATGCGCTACAGCAGTGGGCACAACAGCAGGGGGCTGAAGAGGTGGTTACTGTTACCTTGGTGACTAAACAGCATGAACGAAAAATTGCACCCCCTTCAGATTTTAATGCTTTAACGGTACCTGACCGCTATGTATTTGGCTTTGGAATGGATTACAAGGGGTATCTGCGTAATATGCCAGGTATCTACGCACTGAAAGAGGAGTAGCTTCAAGCCCCATAGAGATTAGCGACAAATCTTTCTATTCTGTAACATAGTTTTATATACAAACTGTTATATTGCTTTTTAAACACCTCTGCATCTATTATTCCCGTTGATGGGTGAAGATTACTGATGAGGGGATATTTTCATGGCAGAGAACCATTTAAGGCCATGAAATGTATCCAGTGGTGGCATATTCTGAACAGGAAGAGAGGGTTATGAGGAGTAGAGAAAGAGGGACAAGGCATACTTGGAGGATCTCTCATCAGCTAACAGTTGCTGGTGGTATCCTGTTGTTACCGATTCTGATCATCTCCTCCCTCTATTTTTCCGATCGTAACCGTGAAATCACACAACTCGAACTACAAATTAATCAGGCATCCCTGATTGATCCACTCTATGCTCTGTTAAAAGAGGTCACAGCACACAGAGGGGTACTTAACCTCTATTTGCAACAGCCAGATCGGAATCAGGGGCAAGAGCTATTTAAGCAGGTAGAGCTGGCGGGGACACGAGTTACTGTAGCGTTGAACCAGCTGAAACAGAGCGCTGTTAAGGCAGACAAAGTGTTTGTAACCTCTCTGCAGCGAGTCACTGAACTCTGGAATGCACTGCTAATCAAGAGAAAAAATTCTACTTTAGGGGATGCTAGAGAGCTGTTTCAACAGCAAAAAGATTTAGTCAAAAATCTGCTAATGATGCTCGAGTCTCTGCGACAGCATGGCAACCTCTACGCAGAACTGCGCAGCACACTGGTGAAATATATCCCGTTGATGGTAGAAGATGTTGCTCTGCTATATGGAATGTCCTCTAGCCACCTGATCCTCTCTTCGCAAAATCGATCGCTGAGAGAGGAGCGACTGATGGATATGAATGAGGAGACCGTTCAAAACCACTTAACATTGGCACTACGAGACTTTGTTGAGCTGCGTAACGTACTGAATAAAACTTTTGTTGTGGGGCTGGAACGAGAGAAGGTGGTACCGCTACTCTATGAACTAGTAAGTGCTGTGCAGGAGATGGAGGATCTGGTCCGCTGGGATGTGTTGGATGGAAATGGAGAGCTCTATGATACAGAGCAGTTTATGGGGGAGTCTACACACCTGATTCATGCACTGTTTGCGCTCGCCGCAGAGGTTAAACAGCTCTATCTGCATCGTCTCTATCTAGATTTAGAGGAGACATCCAACTCAAAAAATTGGGTGTTAATTGCTCTTTCTGTATTGGTTCTTATCGCTCTGTTTCTGGCAGCTACGATTGTGCGCAACATCTTAACCGGGGTACAGCAAGCGGTTGAGCGTATTACAGAGTTGGGAGAGGGACACTATGATCGCCATATTAGCGAGAATATGCTCAGGTTCAACCGCACCTGTGAGATGTCCACCATACTGCACTCGATTGAACGAACCCGACAAAATCTTCAGTCCATGGCAGATCAAGAGGTAGAGTCAAGAGAGAAGCTGGAAGAGCAGAAGAACTTCATGAATGACCTAACGAATAACATGCAAAATGGTGTCTATGCGCTGGATGATACAGGAAAAGTGAGCTTTGTGAATCCGGCTGCTGAGCAGATTTTGGGATATTGTGCAGAGGAGCTGATCGGGCGTAGTATGCATGAGATTATCCACTCTCACCTGCCGGATGGCACCTTTGTTCCAGTTGAGATGTGCCCCGTCTACAAATCACTGGGGCAGGGAAAGAGTTATCACATTGAACATGACTGGTTTATCCACAAAGATGGTTCAATGATTCCGGTTGAGTTTAACGCTGCGCCGTTGATTGGTCAGAACCAAATCAGAGGCTCCGTTGCAGTATTCAACAACATCTCCGTCCGTCTGGAGATGGAGAAGAAGCTGAAATCTTCTCTAATAGAGGCAGAGCAGGCCAATCGCGCAAAAAGTGATTTCTTGGCCAATATGAGCCATGAAATCCGCACCCCAATGAACGCCATTCTTGGTATAGGCTATCTTGCACTGCAAACGGAGATGGATGAAAAATCACGCGGCTACATCAATAAAATGCACCAAGCAGCGAAATCACTGCTCACTATCATTAATGATATTCTCGACTTCTCTAAAATTGAGGCCGGTAAACTAGACCTAGAGAAGATCCCCTTCCGCTTGAGTCAGGTGATGGCTGGACAGCAGCAGCTACTGATGCAAAAAAGTGATGAGAAAGGGCTGAAATTGCTGATTGAGGTTGATAAAGAGGTACCTGATGCACTGTTGGGTGACCCCAGCCGAATAGGTCAAGTGTTAACCAATCTGACTTCTAACGCCATCAAGTTTACCGAGCAGGGAGAGGTAGCCATTCAGGTGGCACGAGTGAGGCAGAGTGAGGATGAGATTACCTTGCTGTTCAGTGTCTCTGATCAAGGCATTGGAATGTCTACAGAGCAGCAGAAGGAGCTGTTTCAACCATTTACTCAGGTGGATGGCTCGATCTCAAGAAAATATGGGGGAACTGGCTTAGGGCTTTCAATCAGTCGACAGTTAATTGAGATGTTGGGGGGGGGGATTACTGTAGAGAGCCAACTCGGAGAGGGAAGCACCTTTAGCTTTACTTTGCCACTACAGCTGGATCAACGTGCTGAAGGCGTCCTTGAACCCCCCTTCACTCAAGCAGGTGGAGAAGAGGAGAGATCACTGGCTGGAGCCCGAGTTCTATTGGTCGAAGATAATCAAGTCAATCAGATGGTAGCAAAAGGGTTGTTGGATCTGGTCGGGGTGGAGGTGGATGTTGTCGAGCATGGAGTGGCTGCCATTGAGTATCTGTCGGAAAGAGCCGATTCTCTACCCGATCTGGTATTGATGGATATACAGATGCCCGTGATGGATGGTTATGAGGCCAGCCGCAGGTTACGTGCAGACTCCCGTTTTAATAATCTCCCCATTATTGCAATGACTGCAAATGCCATGGTTCAAGATCGTGAGATGGCTACAGCAGCAGGAATGAATGATCATATCGCAAAGCCTGTTGAGCCTGAACAGCTCTATCAGGTGATACGGCGTTATGTTGTAACAGTAGACCAGACAAAATCTGCAGCATTAGAGGAGCCAGTAGAAGATGCGGCTGTTGAAGCCTCTCTGGCTAATTTTGTGTGGAGCACCCTAAATTATGACCAGGGGTTAAAGCAGGTCGGGGGACGGGAGTCGTTATTTGCGATGGTACTGAACCGTTTTATTACAGATCAATCAAATACAATTGAGTTAATTGAGCAAGCTATCGAGGCAGAGGCGTGGAGTGAGGCGATACGTTATGCCCACTCACTGAAAGGGGTTGCTGGTACCATTGGGGCCGAGACGTTACAGCTTCAGGCAGCTGATATAGAGTCTCTGCTTGTTGCGCAGGATAAACAAGCGATACCATTAGAGCCACTCAAGAGTGCGCTACAGGCCGTCGTGGTGGAGATTAGTGCTGCACTGCAGTCCGAGGAGAAGGATGATTCCGTAACCACATCTGATCCTGCCGTTTCAGCGGGTTGGATAGAACCATTGCAAAAACTGCTTGAACAGGTGCTCCTCTATGATACAGCTGCACTGGATGAAATTAATGTACTATTGCCATCAGCGAGAGGGAGTGCTATTGAGCAGCCGTTGCAGAAAATAAGGCAGCAGCTGGAACAGTACGATTTTGAGAAGGCACAGCAACAGATAGAGTGGTTGATCGAGCAGGCTGAAACAGTTAATGAGTAAGCAGAGACAAAAAATCTTAGCGGTAGATGATACCCCACAAAATTTGGATGTAATCAAAGGTCTGCTGTCACAGCAGTATCAGATTTTGGGGGCGATCAACGGTATGTTAGCGCTGAAGATTGCTGTCGCGCAGCAGCCCGACTTGATCTTGCTGGACATTATGATGCCTGAGATGGATGGTTATGAGGTATGTCGTCGCCTTAAGGAAAACCCTGTCACTCAGGATATTCCCGTCATTTTCCTGACTGCAAAGGTAGCGGTGGAGGATGAGGAGATGGGTCTGAAGCTGGGGGCCGTTGACTACATTACCAAACCAATCAGCCCCCCCATTCTGGACATACGAGTGGCAACCCATCTACGCTTACGGGAATATAGCCGCTCTTTGGAGCAGATGGTCGAGTCCCGTACCGAGCAGCTACTGCAGATTCAGGATGCTACCATGCTGGCAATGGGGGCTCTAGCTGAACACCGAGACCCAGAGACCGGGAACCATATTCGACGCACTCAAGGCTATGTAAGGCTGCTGGCTGAAGAGCTGCAGAGGCACCCTCGATTTAAGGCCATATTATCCAGCGAAACAATTGACCTGCTACACAAGGCTGCACCGCTGCATGATATTGGAAAGGTGGCGATTCCAGACCATATTTTGCAAAAACCGGAAAAGTTGAGTGATGATGAGTTTGAGGTCATGAAACAGCACACGACTGCTGGACGCGACGTAATTATTGAGGCGGAATCAGTACTCAAAGAGCCACAGCCATTTCTGGTGTTTGCGCGGGAGATCAGTTACTACCACCATGAACATTGGGATGGAAGTGGTTATCCTGAGGGGCTTGCTGGTGAAGCCATTCCATTCAGTGCACGCTTGATGGCTGTTGCCGATGTGTATGATGCATTGGTGAGTTGCCGCGTCTATAAACCTGCTTTTTCTCACCAAAAGGCACAGACTATTATTGTAGAGGGGCGAGGGAGTCAATTTGATCCAGATATAGTGGATGCCTTTTTAGAGGTGGAAGAGCAGTTTCAACAGGTGTCACAGCAATATCAAGACCACTGAAGGTGATAAATAAGAGGAAGAAGTTGTGAACTATTTTGTTTGGGATGTTGAAAAATATAGTGTGGGTCATGCTGATTTGGATCAGCAGCACCAGCAGCTGCTGGAGATTGTCAATCGCCTGATTGAGCATGTGGTGCTGGGGAAAAGTGATGATTTTGCGCTAACAGAGATTTTGTTGGAGTTAAACAGCTATGCCGCTAGGCACTTTGAGACGGAGGAGCGGGTGTTAATGGCTATCGATTATCCCCTTATCCATGAGCAAAAAGAGGCACATGGTAATTATATTGCCAAACTATCTCAGTGCATGATGCAACTTGAGCAGGGCGGGGTCGACTTTATGCGTCTGTTGGAGTTTGTACGTAAATGGTGGGAGCACCATATTTTAACCGATGATATGGCATTTAAACCGCTGCTTGAGAAGGGTGTGTAAATGGGGGAGATATCGTGACGGAGGGGGTAACCACTAAAGCGCCTCTCCTCTTTATTATCGAGTACGGGGTCTATCCAGATCTGGTTCGAGCACTACAGGGGAGTCGCTATAGCGTCACAGTAGAGCACCAGATGCGCAGAGCAATCTCGTTTCTGAAAAAAGAGCGTCCCATGCAGGTGGTGGCAGAGTTTTATCATGATCCTACCTTTCGGGACCGCGTCAGCAACCTGGAGTCGATGTTGGCCCACATTCAGCGCAAACTGCCGGATACGCAGGTTACAGTACTATACAACCCACAAGATGAATCTTATCTGCAGCAGGTGATGGGGCGTTTTCCAGTCAATAACATTTTACCTATGCCGGTTACACCAGAGCAGCTGCTTGAAGCTTTGAGTTAAGGGGGAGAGTGAGGGTGAGTCGTGAGTACTTGACTCACTACCGAACCCTTCTCTAAGCGAGTCTCAATCTCCTCTCCTACTGATAGTTGTGCTGCATCCTGTACCGCCTGTTGTCTGTTATTCAGGGTGATACTGTACCCACGAGAGAGAGTGGAGAGCGGGCTTAAGGCATCCAGCGTCTGCGCCAACCCCGCGAGCTGATCAGCACGGTGTTGCAGTTGATGCTGCATGGTGTGGTGAAGCTGTTGGTAGTGGCTCTCCAATCGCTGTTGAAGCACACTGATTTTATGTTCCGGTGCGTTATGTTGCAGTGAGAGCCGTATGCGCTGTAGCTGTTCGGATTTTCTCCCCAAAGTCTGTTGCTGTGCGCGCTGTAGTCGCTGCTCGCTCTCATCCAGCCGTTGTGTAAACTGTTGAATACGCTCTCCAGGGTGGCGTAGCCGTTTTTTCAACCCCTGTAACTGCTGAGTATGAATCTGTAGGATATGCTGATTAGAGCGGATCAGTCGTTGAGCTAACTGCTTCACCCCCTCCAGCCACTGTTCACGATCAGGGGAGATCGATTCAGCTGCCGCAGAAGGGGTCGGAGCGCGTTGATCAGCCACAAAGTCGGCGATGGTGAAATCGGTCTCATGGCCTACTGCTGAGATAATCGGTAGGGGGCAGTGGTAGATGGCCCGCGCAACCGCCTCTTGATTAAAGGTCCAGAGGTCCTCTATCGAGCCGCCGCCACGAGCAATAACCAAGAGATCACACTGCTGCTGTTGCTCTGCTTGCTGAATGGCACTCACCACCTCCTGTGTCGCCTGTTCGCCCTGTACAGCGGTGGGGTAGATGATGATCGGCAGAGAGGGAAAGCGGCGTTGTAGAACGCTAAGGATGTCGTGAATAGCGGCTCCGCTGGGTGAGGTGATCACCCCGACCCGAGTGGGGAGTGCTGGAATTGGTTGTTTATGGGCAGGGTTAAATAGCCCCTCCCTCTCCAGCTCTCTTTTTAACTGCTCAAAGGCGCGCTGTAGTGCTCCATCCCCCCCAGCCTCCATATGCTCAGCAATCAGCTGGTAGTCACCACGCGCCTCATAGAGGCTGACGCTCCCCCGGATCTGTACCTGTGCGCCATTCTCAGGGCGAAAACGGATGTGGTTAAGGCGGTTGCGGAACATGGCACAACGGATCTGCGCCTGAGCATCTTTTAGGGTGAAGTAGATATGGCCTGATGCAGGGCGAGAGAGGTTGGAGATCTCCCCGTCTACCCAGAGGGTGGAGAGGTTTTTTTCCAGTAAAAAACGGCTCTCTCTATTGAGTTGAGAGACCGACAGTATCTTGCGTTGTGGATTCAATGGAGCAGGTATCGATGCTATGTAAGGTTACCGAGGGGTGACAGAGACCTGTACTCGAATAGAGTCAGAGGGGCGGCTCTGCATTTTGGTGGTGAAGGAGTGGCCATTATAGCGGTAGGTAACTCGGTAGTGAGAGCGCTCCGTCTTCTCCTCCGTTTCATAAATGGTCTCACAACGCTCGACCTCTTTATAGTTGCCCCCAGAGCGTTGTCTAGGTCCTAACTTCTCTTGATCGTTCGCGATGGATGCACCCAGTGCAGCGCCTGCGATGGTCATCGCATCTTTTCCAGACCCACCACCAAACTGATTACCAACCACACCACCCAGAATGCCTCCTATAAGTTCATTGGTAATGCTGCCATCGGAGGTGTTGCGTTGCTGCACCCGGACCGTCTCCATCCAGCACTTTTCAACAGGTCTACGAACGGTGTAGCGCCGTTCTACGGGCTCTACCCGAGTTATGGTTGCCCAGTCGGTAAAAGACTCACCAGCAGCTGCACTCTGTGGCAGTGCAAAAGAGGCTGCCAGTAGTGTGGAGGAGAGAAGAAGGGAGAGGGGCTTGTTCTGTGGCTTAGTCATGGTGAGGTTCCTCAGTATTGAACGGTATTTATAATCACATTATAGACCGAACCTAAGGAGGGAGGTTCCATACTCCATAGAATCTCCATAATTGAAAAAATAGCCGCAGTGGATTGTTATAATGCTTTTATGCATAGAGAGATGGAACAGTTACTGGATATTATGCGCCTATTGCGTGACCCGCAGCGGGGGTGTCCATGGGATCTGGAGCAGAATTATCAGACAATTGTGCCACATACACTGGAAGAGGC
>JABGQL010000141.1 GCA_018648825.1 Gammaproteobacteria bacterium | reverse complement strand
TTGCCAAGGTGATTGAAGGAGTAAAATTTAAAGACGGAATTGAGGTAATTTCAAAGAACCAGATGTCCGCCTGATTTGATGCCCCAAACACCAGATTTGACAATAACTCGTTAAACAGATGAATGAGGCGAAACGTGAACTTTTCAAATCCATCTTTGAGCAGAAGCAGAGTGTGGCCTGATATGCCTCATCAAGCCAGCACCCTACCTACCGATTTCAGGGCCATTTAAAGATTGGAATAGACTTTCTTGGGGGGCGATTACTGGCTGGGGGACATATTCGCACCCAAGATGCATTAAAAAATAGTTTTGAGGTAAATTGCAGATTTCACAAATTTTCGGGGACAGCCGTGTAGTTCCACTTGGCTCATCTCTAACGGCTGAGATGAGCCAAATCTGTTCGACCTGTTTGACCTACTCAATCACCATCACCGCATCCATCTCCACCTGAGCATCTTTCGGTAACGCAGCCGCCTGAATGGCTGCACGAGCGGGATAGGGCTGATCAAAGTAACGAGCCATGACCTCGTTGACCAGTGCAAAGTGGCCGAGATCGGTGAGGAAGATGTTGAGCTTCACCACATCATTCAATCTGCCGCCTGCCGCTTCAGCCACTGCCGTCAGGTTCTCAAATACGCGTACAATCTGCACTTCCATATCCCCCTCCACCATCTCCATGGTCTCCGGTACCAGTGGGATCTGCCCAGAGAGGTAGACGGTGTTGTCCACCTTTACTGCTTGTGAGTAGGTACCAATCGCCTGTGGGGCACGCTCTGTTGCGATGATCTCTTTTGCCATTGTTTATATTTCCAAGTTGCTAAAATCGGTTAGAATATCACGTCTGTTTTTCACTATAGAATTGATTTATGAATACCGTTTTTGAAACCCAAATTACCTCACTCCCTCTCATCCACAAAGGCAAGGTGCGCGACATCTACGAGATCGATGATGATCATATGTTGATTATCACCACCGATCGCCTCTCTGCATTTGATGTGATCCTCCCGACCCCTATCAGTGGTAAGGGGGCTGTACTCACCTCCGTAGCGAACTTCTGGTTTGAGCGTACCCAAAATATCATCCCTAACCACTTGGCAGAGATGACACTGGAGCAGGCGCTACCGGATGCCGCAGAGCGTGAACCTGTAAAAGATCATGCCATCGTAGTGCGCCGCCTTAAGGCGCTGCCTGTTGAAGCTATTGTACGTGGCTATATCATCGGCTCCGGCTGGAAGGATTATCAGCGCAGTGGCGCAGTCTGCGGTATTGAGCTACCTGCAGGACTGCAACAGGCTGATCAGCTACCAGAGCCGCTCTACACCCCTTCGACCAAGGCCGATGTCGGTGATCATGATGAGAATGTTGATTTCGCCCACACTGTAAAACTGTTAGGCCAAGAGCTGGCAGAACAGGTGCGTGATGTCAGTCTGCAGCTCTATAAAGAGGCGGCTGCCTACGCGTTGGAGCGTGGCATTATTATCGCGGATACCAAGTTTGAGTTTGGTCAGGACAAGGATGGCAATCTGGTGTTGATTGATGAGGTGCTGACCCCAGACTCCTCTCGCTTCTGGCCTGCGGACCAGTACCAGCCTGGCATCAGTCCACCCAGCTTTGACAAGCAGTATGTGCGTGACTATCTGGAGACGCTGGACTGGGATAAAAAGAACCCCGGTCCTGAGCTACCTCAAGAGGTGGTGGAGAACACGGTTGCCAAGTATCGTGAGGCGATGGAGCGGCTCACTCAGTAGTCTAGCCTCCCCCCCTCCTGTGACAGAGAGAAACGGCTTTTTTATTACTGGCACTGATACCTGTGTGGGTAAAAGTGAAGTCACTGCCGCCCTTGCTGCGTTAATTGCGCACAAGGGCGGATCTGTTTTTCCTCGTAAGCCGATTGAATCAGGTTGTCAGCCCAACCACCAAGGTGAGCGACTGTTTCCTGCTGATGGCTATATGCTGCAACAGGCGAGTCAAACGGCTGACTCACTGGAGACAGTGACCCCCTACCGTTTTGAGCCAGCCCTCTCTCCCGAGCTGGCTGCTCGTAATAGTGGAACTACCATCACCCTACAGCAGCTGGTTACCGCCTGTGAAACACCAATGGCTACAGAGCAAGATAGAGTGTTGGTTGAAGGGGCTGGTGGTTTCTACTCCCCCATTGCAGAACAGGCGTTAAATGCAGATTTGGCTGTTGCGCTGGGGCTACCGGTAATTTTGGTTGCTGAGGATCGGCTGGGTGCGATCAATCAAACACTGCTCGCACGACATGCTATTTTGAGCCATGGCCTCACCTTGGCCGCAATTATCCTTAACCAACAGCAACAGCAACAGCCAGATAACGGTAACTTGGCATCGATTCAGAAGAGGGTTACGGAACTCGTCATTCCCCTTCCCTTCACAGTCTGCGGTAGCGCCCCGTGGATGGAGCTGAGAAAGCAATTAGAGCCCACTTTCAGTGCTCTATATAGGTGAGAGATACTATAAAGCGTTAATAATCTCTTTCACCTGCGCCATCCCCGACTTCAAATTCTCGGTGATCTCCTCCATAGTAATCTCTCCTTCGCTCTTCCCTGCTGCCCAGTTGGCCGATACCGCACAACAGGCATAACAGAGTTCCAGCTCTCTGGCCAATCCGGCCTCTGGCATGCCTGTCATTCCCACAATATCGCAGCCATCTTGCTCCATGCGGCTGATCTCAGCGGCACTCTCCAGCCGTGGTCCCTGTGTGGCTCCGTAGGTGCCGCCATCCACTGCATTCACCCCAGTAGCCGATGCCGCCTGTAACAGTTGAGTACGCAACGCCTCACAATAGGGCCAGCTAAAGTCGATATGCTCCACCTGAGGGCCATCAAAAAAGGTGTGTTCACGCCCCCAGGTATAGTCAATGATCTGGTTGGGGATAGAGACCTGCCCCGGCAACATCGCCTTGGTAATCCCACCAATTGCAGCCACTGCAACAACCTGTTTGACCCCCATCTCTTTTAGTGCCCAGATATTGGCTCGATAGTTGACCTTGTGTGGTGGAATCGCGTGATCCTCCCCATGGCGTGAGAGAAACAGAATTGAACGCTGACCATCCCCCATCTCAATCAAGTCGGATGAAGGGGAGCCAAATGGGGTTTCTAGCGTATGTCTCTCTATCTGTTTCAACCCCTCCATCTGCTCCAAACCGGTACCACCAATGACTGCCAATCGCTCCATGATCATCTCTCCTGCTGTTTGATGTGCTAAAGGGTACAGTGGCGGTGGAAACTTTGCTATATTGGGCCACCATTAAGACCCATAGTACCCACTTAAGGAGTGGAACCGAATATGCCTGAAAATATGAGCTTTCAGCTGGCTGATGGATTGGCCGCCTTTGAGACCAAGAACTTCTCCCTAGCGATGCAGCACCTCACCCCGTTGGCTGACCAAGGGGAGCCCGAGGCACTGTTTCGTGTCGCTATCATCCACCAAAATGGACTGGTTTGGAGTCAGGATGATGCCAAGGCCTACGCGATGATGAAAGAGGCTGCCGAGAAGAAGCACCCCTTTGCGCAGCACAGCCTTGGCTTTATGTACTACCAGGGAGAGTGCACCGAGCGTAATATGGATCTTGCGATTGAGTGGTTTACCAAAGCGGCTCGTCAAGGACTATCTGGATCGATGGTGACTCTGGGGATGATCTACGACAGCGGTGATGGTGTCGAAAAGGATGAAGAGAAGGCGCAACAGTGGTATCAACGCGCCGAAGAGCAGCAAAAATTGGATGAGGAAGCAGAAGCATGAGTGAAGCTGTGACTGAGGGGGAGTCCGTTCAAACCGCCGTACCTGCCGTAATTGCCACTGAGCCCCCCCCCGCCTTTCGTACACCACTGCTGGTGCGCCTGTTTCTGGTTGCCGCTGCAGTGGTGTTAATCAAGACCATCTATGATATCTCAGAGCAGAGCAAAGCCAACCAGCTTGCTATTACAGCGGTCAGCAAGCAAGTTGCCTCGCTTACAAAACCGATCAACGAGCTTAACCGTGGCGTAGAGCGCCTCAATGGTGGTTTTTCCGATATGGTCAAGGGCGTGGGACGCATGGGTACCGAGCTGAATAAGTCGGCGCGTAATGTGCAGATGATTCAGAATGAACTGCACGAAGAGATGGCCACCATCCGCAAGAAAGTCAACGATATATCCAACCGGGTGACCACCATCCAACAGGATCTGCGTAACCCGTTCCGTCGCTGATTCTCTGTGCTAAAATCGCCCTCCAGTTTAGGAGGAAGAGAGGACCCCTTGGAAGAGACATCACAAACAACCACTGCCAACAACAGCTTGACCACGGTCGATCTGGAGTGCATCCGTGGAGATCGTATTCTCTTCAGCCACCTCAATATAGAGATCCCTCCCGGTAAGATCTTGCAGATTGAGGGGCGTAATGGGTGTGGTAAAACCAGCCTGTTGCGTCTACTCTGCGGTGTCATGATGCCGAGCGAAGGGAGCATCCTCTGGAAAGGCAAGGACATCGCTGAAGAGCGTGCGGACTACTATGCGGATGCCGCCTATCTGGGGCACCACAATGGTATTAAGGGAGAGTTGACGGCACTGGAAAACCTCCACTTTTCTCAGGCGCTCTCAGCCTCTAAAAGTGATGAGGATCTGTTCGATATTCTCGCCCGCCTCTCCCTGCGCGGTTATGAGGATATCCCCTGCCGTCACCTCTCTGCGGGGCAGAACCGCCGTGTTGCACTGGCTCGGCTGCTCGCCACCGAGGCACAGGTATGGATTCTTGATGAGCCCTTCACGGCATTGGACCGCAAAGGGATCAAGGTGGTTGAGGAGATCTTTGAAAACCATGTTGCCAACGGTGGCATCATCATCCTCACCACCCACCATCCACTGAAACAGGATGATCGCTACTACACCGCACTTAATCTGGAAGAGGCGGCAACCATGGAGGCAAAAGCGGCAGCATGAATAGCGAAATAGACCGCTCTGGTTCATTGAGCAATGCCTTCTATCAGGTGCTGAAACGCGACCTCACCCTCGCCTTTCGTCACCGTGGTGAACTGGCAAATCCCCTGCTCTTCTTTGTTATTGTGGTGACCCTGTTTCCACTCGGTGTAGGCCCGTCCCCCACTGTACTGGAGACCATTGCCCCCGGCATTATCTGGGTGGCCGCACTGCTCTCTGCGATGCTCTCACTGGATAGCATGTTCCGCTCCGACTATGAAGATGGCTCACTGGAGCAGATCACCCTGAGCCACCACCCGCTTTCGGTGTTGGTACTGGCTAAGATTCTCGCCCACTGGTTGGTAACGGGGCTACCGCTACTGTTTATCGCTCCGCTGTTAGGGGTACTGCTTTACCTCCCCTTCGAGGCGATGAAGACACTGGTCATCACTCTTGCACTTGGTACCCCCATTCTCAGCCTGGTTGGGGCCATCGGCATGGGGTTGACGGTCGGTCTGAAACGGGGCGGCGTACTGCTCTCACTGTTGGTCTTACCCCTGTTTATTCCAGTACTGATTTTCGGTGCACTGGCGGTCAATGAGGCTGCAGCAGGGCTACCTGTGGATGGTTACCTCTATGTTATGGGAGCACTGCTGCTGTTTACGCTGGCCCTCTCTCCACTTGCAACGGCCGCTTCAATCAGGATTAGTACCAGTTAAGGGAACAACAATAGCTGCCTCGAGATTCGCTTTTCAAGAATAATAAAAACTGTACTCATTAGATACCTACATAACCACTACACTATGAAACTACCTGCCTTTATCTACCGCTTCTCCTCCCCTAAACACTTCTATGAGATGTCTGGGAGGCTGCTCCCTTGGCTTGCTGGGGTCTCTTTCGGACTGCTACTGGTTGGCCTCTATATCGGTTTTGCGGTTGCACCCACCCACTCTGAGCAGGGGGAGAGCTATCGCATCATCTTCCTCCATGTACCCGCTGCCTCCAATTCGATGATGATCTATATGGCGATGGCGATCTCTGGAGCGATCTTCCTGATTTGGCGTATCAAGCTGGCCGACACCTTTGCCGCTGCCTGCGCCCCGATTGGTGCTGCATTT
The DNA here is from genome assembly GCA_018648825.1 of Gammaproteobacteria bacterium. Lineage (GTDB taxonomy): Bacteria > Pseudomonadota > Gammaproteobacteria > Thiopontia. The sequence continues at coordinate 4,883 of JABGQL010000141.1, read as the reverse complement.
ACCTTTTTGGCGCTAATCACCGGATCGATCTGGGGCAAACCGACTTGGGGTACTTGGTGGCAGTGGGATGCCCGTCTCACCTCAGAGCTGATTCTGCTATTCCTCTACTTTGGTTATATGGCACTGCGTGCAGCGATGGATGATCGCCAGAATGCGGCGCGGGCCAGTGCGGTATTGGCGTTGGTGGGTGTGGTCAATATCCCCATTATCCACTTCTCGGTGGAGTGGTGGAACACGCTGCATCAAGGGGCGACCATCTCCAAAATTGCCAAGCCCTCGATGGAGCTAACCATGCTCACCTCGATGATGACCCTGATGATCGCACTCTCACTCTTCTTTGTCGTGGTGACATTGATCCGTGCCCGTGCGCTTACCCTGCAACAAGATTCACGCGGCAGTTGGGTAGAGGCACTGCCCGAGATGAAGATCAAAATAGCCCACTGGATCATCCCGCTGTTAGCAGTAGGGTATATCGGCTACCACCATCTAACGGTCACTTCCGCCCCAATTCTGGCCCCTTCTGAGCTAGTATCCACACAACAGCCGATTGAGCTACGGGGTACGGTAGAGAAGATCGAGTCTGAGGGGAACCAGCACCGTATTCTGCTGTCTGACTCAGCGACACAGGTGGAGGTACAATTTAGTGGAAACCTGCCGGGACAGCTGCGTACCCATTGGGGGGCACATGTGAATGGCAGCGTTCAACAAAGTGCAGAGAAGACAGTTGTCACGGCCAACTCCATTGCAGCACTCAATATTCGTGACCACAGTGGATATGTAATGGCTGCTTACGGTATTGCGTTGGTTACCCTATTGCTGAACCTGTTAGGTGCACTGCGTAGTGGTCGTGAGGCACGCCAAGGCATCGCTCGCCGCCTACGCCAAGAGTCCAACTCCTGATTTTGAGTTGAGTCACAAACGATTCATTAATAATAAATAGAAGAGAATAGAAGAGAAGTGTTATGACACCAAAGAGAAAAAAGCGATTACTACTGGTTCTACTGATTGTTGCAGGTGTGGCCGGTGCTGTGACCCTGATGATGAAGGCGCTGAATGAGAATATCAACCTCTTCTACAGCCCCACTCAGGTGGTTGCAGGGGAAGCCCCCAAGGGGCACACCTTCCGTCTTGGTGGCTTGGTCGCCAACGGTAGCCTCAACCGTGATCAGAACGAAGGGTTAACGGTACGTTTTGATGTGACCGATGAAGCAGACAAGGTAACCGTGGCCTACACCGGTATCCTCCCCGATCTATTCCGTGAAGGACAGGGTATCGTAGCGCTGGGTCAATTGGGGAATGATGGTGTTTTTGTCGCCGACGAGGTACTGGCAAAACATGATGAAAACTACATGCCACCTGAGGTCGCCGAGGCACTGGAGAAGGGGCATAAAGAGGGGAAAGAGCGGATGAAACAGGCCAACGAAGCGAAAGCTGCTGCTAATGCTGAAGCCAGCACGAGGGCAGCACAATGATTCCAGAACTGGGTAATTTTGCGCTGATGATAGCGCTGAGTATCGCAATCATACAGGGGGTGATTCCACTGCTGGGTGCACAACGCGGCATCGCAAACTGGGTAGCGATAGCACGCCCTGCGGCACAGGCACAGTTCTTATTCATGCTACTGGCGATCCTGTTACTGGCGACCAGTTTTGTACAGGATGACTTCTCCGTCAAATATGTTGCCGGACACTCCAATTCACAGCTACCGATGATCTACAAGGTGAGTGCTGTATGGGGTGGTCACGAGGGGTCACTGCTGTTGTGGGCCTTTATGTTGAGCATGTGGGGGGCTGCAGTAACCTGGTTCAGTAAGAGCCTGCCAACCACTTTGACAGCCCGAGCACTGGCGGTATTGGGGCTGGTTGCTATCGGCTTTCTGCTGTTCTTATTGCTCACCTCCAACCCATTTGACCGTCTGATGCCGGTTCCACTGGATGGACGTGACCTCAATCCGCTACTACAAGACCCCGGTTTGGTGATTCATCCGCCAATGCTCTATATGGGCTATGTTGGTTTTGCCGTCCCCTTTGCCTTTGTTATTGCAGCACTGATTGGTGGACATCTGGATGCCACTTGGGCACGTTGGTCTCGCCCTTGGACGGCTGCATCTTGGGTATTCCTTACGCTGGGTATCGGTATCGGTAGCTGGTGGGCCTACTACGAGCTAGGCTGGGGCGGCTGGTGGTTCTGGGACCCCGTAGAGAACGCCTCCTTTATGCCGTGGCTAATGGGTACTGCCCTGCTCCACTCTCTGGCGGTCACTGAGAAACGGGGGGCCTTCAAGGTGTGGACCGTGCTGTTGGCAATCTTCACCTTCTCACTCAGTCTGCTTGGCACCTTCCTGGTGCGTTCCGGGGTATTGGTATCGGTCCACGCCTTTGCCTCTGACCCTGCGCGAGGCATCTTTATTTTGATGTTCCTTGGTATCGTCATCGGTAGCTCTCTGGCGCTCTACGCTTGGCGTGCTCCTGCCATCAGTGGTGGTGGAAAATTTGAGACCTTCTCGCGAGAGACACTGCTGCTGATCAATAATGTACTGTTGGTGGTGGCAACCTTGACGGTACTGATTGGTACACTCTACCCGTTGATTCTGGACGCATTGGGTATGGGTAAAATCTCGGTAGGCCCTCCCTACTTTGACACGGTCTTTGTACCGATCATGTTGCCGATGTCATTCCTGATCGGTATCAGTGCGGTGATTCGCTGGAAAGCTGACCGCCTAGAGCGGGTAATCAGTCAGCAACGACTGCTGCTGATTGGCTCTGTAGTGATCGGTCTGCTGTTGCCTTATCTGATCTTTGGTGAGAGTTCCATTCAACTTAGTCTCAGCAGCGTGGTAGCACTCTGGGTGATCGCCTCGATGCTGTATGACTTTTGGAGTCGTAAGCAGAAAAGCGGGAAGCTTTCACGCAGCCATGTGGCGATGCTGGTGGCCCATGCTGGCTTGGGTGTATTCATCATTGGTGTGGGTTTCTCCAACGCCTTTAGTGTTGAGAAGGATGTGCGCATGGAGCCGGGCAGTACAGTTGAGGCCGGTGGTTATACCTTCCGCTTGGATGGCATGGTAGAGCGTAAAGGCCCTAACTATGTCACCACTGAAGCGCTGGTCTACGTCTATGATAAAAACGACCAACAGGTCGCAACCCTGCACCCAGAGAAGCGTATCTACAACGTACAGGGGATGCCCATGACGGAGGCCTCGATTGATGAGGGGCTGTTCCGTGACCTCTATGTGGCGATGGGAGAACCGATCAAGGGGAGTCGTGCCTGGGCCATGCGGGTCTACTACAAACCCTTTATTCAGTGGATCTGGATGGGTGTGTTGATCATGTCTCTGGGTGGGCTGCTGGCTGCTACTGATTCACGTTATCTGCGTGTAGCAAGACGTTCACGTGAGGGCGCAACGGTGGAATAGAGTGGATGCCCTCCACTGCCCCTCCACAGAGAAGTGGAGGGGTATCCTCAACCAATAACGGTACAGTGTTCAGACAACACATCGTATAGCAGCGCTCGGTCAATCGGTTTGGTTAAGAAGCCGTTACACCCCGCCTTCTCAAACTGTTTTCGGTGCTGCTCCATCACATTGGCAGTCAATGCAACAATAGCGCCCTGATTCCCAGAGTCCCGAATCCTTCGGGTTGCCTCGATACCATCCATAACGGGCATCTGCATATCCATTAAAATCAGCTCATAAGGGGAGGCCAAGGCAGAATCCAGTGCCTCCTGTCCATTACTCACAATGATCACCTCAACCCCCGTGACCTCTACCATCCTCCGAATCAGAAGCTGTAGCTCTGGTGCATCATCTGCAATCAATACACGGCCGGAAAGCTGTGGTGCTTCAGGTTGAGTGTTGGTTGTAAGGCTCTTTGCCGATTCAGCACCCTCCTCCTCAACTTGCTCCAGTGGTAGTGTCAAATAGAACTTTGACCCCTTTCCGGGTTCACTCTCTACAAAGAGTTCCCCCTCCATCAAGGTTACAAGGTTGGAGGAGATATAGAGTCCGAGCCCTGTGCCTCCAAAACGGCCAGAGATGCTCTGGTCCGCCTGTTCAAAAGGCTTAAACAGGCGGTCTACCGTCTTCTGCTCAATCCCGATCCCAGTATCCTCAACGATAAACCGTATTCCGGGATGCTTGTCGTTATGATCCTTGGCGATGGTCAACTTGACTGCGCCCTGCTGAGTAAATTTAATGGCATTACCCAACAGATTTACCAGAACTTGGGTCAGTCGCTTTCCGTCACCGATACAGTGAATATGGGTGTTGATCTGTTCCTCAATCTGGAACTGTAACCCCGCCTTTTCGGCACGTTTCTGGAAAATATGGCGTAGCTCGCGTAACAGTACGCAGAGATCAAATTTGGTATGGTCAATCTCGAATTTGCCTGCCTCAATCTTTGAGGTATCGAGAATGTCATTAATCAGATAGAGCAGGCTCTTGCCTGAGATGGTCATGGAGTCCAGCAACTCATTTTGATAGGAGGTCAATGATGTATCCCCCATCAACTCACCATTACCAATCACCGTAGTCAGTGGCGTGCGCAGCTCATGGCTCATGGAGGCGAGAAACTCATCCTTGGCACGCCCAGCGCGTTCTGCAGACTCAACAGCCTCTTTCAAAGTCTCATTATTTTCTAGTGCGCAGTTGAGTGCAGTGATAGCTCGATTACGCTCCTCTAGGGTTTTTTGCTGTATGTAGAGGCGGTGGAATAGCTTTACCTTATTAACCAGAATCCGCGGGTCAATTGGTTTGGTTAGGTAGTCGAATGCCCCTACGGCATAGCCCTGATTGATTAGTTCGTCGGTATTTTGTGTGGCTGAGATAAATATAATAGGCAGCTCTTCAAAGTCTTCCCGTTGCCGAATCATCTGGGCGGTCTCAA
>JABGQL010000139.1 GCA_018648825.1 Gammaproteobacteria bacterium | reverse complement strand
CTCGCTTTCTTGATCGGGAGGAGCTGAACGAGCTGGAATTGCAAGGGCTGGTGCAATCCTTCGAGTACAACCATGAGCTGTCTTGGAAGACGCAGAAAGATTTTCTAGAGGCGCAGGGGGTGACTGAACTGTATGGCTCAAAGAACGTGGCGCGTAAGGCGTTTGAGACGGGGCTGGTAGAGGATGGGGAGGTATGGATGGATATGATTGATAGTCGTAACCTCACCTCCCACACTTATAATGAAGAGACGACCGAGAAGATCACCACGGCAATTATTGAGCAGTACTATGATGCCTTCCGTGAACTACACGCCAAGCTGAAGGGGCTGGCAGAGCAGGAGTTGAATGGCTGACTCCACACACGACCACGGTCTCAAGCCGGAGGTGGTGCAGCGCATCGCTCTGGTGCTGGCCCGCTTCCCCGAGGTTGGTCAGGCGTTGCTCTACGGTTCTCGTGCCAAGGGGGATTATCGCCCCGGTTCTGATATTGACCTGACCCTGAAGCTGTCGGCAGAGTCGAAAGCGGTGCGCAATGAGTTGTTGTTTCCAGTGATGACGGCGTTGGAGGATCTGGAGCTGCCCTACAGTATCGATCTCTCACTGTTTTCTAGTATCGATAACCCGGATCTGATCGACCATATTGAGCGGGTCGGTGTCGAATTTTACAACCGAGAACGCTTTCTCGCCGCACAGCAGAGCGAGATACGCCGTGAACGTCGAGCCGCCGAGGCGGTAGAGTCAGAGGCACAGTTAGAGCGGGGGTTGATTGAACGGCTGGTGGGGCTGGGGTATGAGCGGGTAGAGATTACCGATGCCGAGGGGCTGCGTGCCAATCTCAAACAGCAGTTGGAGCGCCATAACGGGGTGATGCTGAGTGAGGGAGAGTTTGCCAAGGTGCTCAACCATCTGGATAAGGGGCGGGTGTTTGATCGTGCCAAAATTCTACGTGACCGTCTCCAGCTTACGCGAGAGGATGGCTCCTCACTCTATCTGCAATTTCTGAATAGTGAGCACTGGTGTAAAAATGAGTATCAGGTTACGCAGCAGATCAGCCAGCAAGGTCGTTACCAGAACCGTTATGATGTAACCTTGTTGGTCAATGGTTTGCCGCTGGTGCAGATCGAGTTGAAGCGGCGTGGCATGGAGTTGAAAGAGGCGTTCAACCAGATCAACCGCTATCAGCGCCACTCCTTCTGGGCGGAGTATGGGCTGTTCCAGTATGTGCAGCTCTTTGTGATCTCCAACGGGGTCAATACCAAATACTATGCCAACAACCGCAAACAGGATTTTAAGCAGACCTTCTTCTGGGCTGATGTAGAGAATAGCCTGATTACCGAGCTGGACCGTTTTGCCGATCAGTTTCTGGAGCCGTGTCACCTCTCGAAGATGATCTGCAAATATACCGTGCTGCATGAATCGAACAAGGTGCTGATGGTGTTGCGCCCCTACCAGTACTATGCGGTGGAGGCGATGGTGGGGCAGGTGCGGCAGGGTCACAATAATGGCTATGTCTGGCACACCACCGGATCGGGCAAGACACTGACCAGCTTTAAGGCGGCGCAGGTGATGATGAAACTGCCAGAGGTGCATAAGGTGGTGTTTGTGGTGGATCGTGCCGATCTCGACTATCAGACCACGCGCGAGTTCAACGCCTTCAGCGAAGGCAGTGTGGATGGCACTGATAATACCCATACGTTGGTGCAGCAGTTGGCGGGGGATCATAAGCTGATTGTCACCACCATCCAGAAACTGAATACAGCAATCTCGCGTGAGCGTTACCTGTCGCAGCTATCGTTGCTGAGTCAGAAGCGGGTGGTGTTTATCTTTGATGAGTGCCACCGTTCGCAATTTGGCGAGACCCACAAACGTATTACCGGATTTTTCCAGCAGGCGCAGCTATTTGGTTTTACCGGCACCCCGATCTTTGCCGAGAATGCGACCCGCAACGAGCATGGTAAGCGCACCACGCATGACCTGTTTGGCGAGTGTCTGCACCGCTACGTGATCACCAATGCGATCAGTGACGAGAATGTGCTGAAGTTTGCGATTGAGTATTGGGGGAAGCTTAAACGCAAGGGGGGCGAGCTGGTCGATGAGGCGGTCTCCTCGATTGATACCAAGGCATTTTTCGAGAGTCCGCAACGTATCGGGCAGGTGGTTGATTGGGTGGTTGCGAACCATAATCGTAAGACCCACAACTACGAGTTCACGGCGATGTTCTGCGTGAGCAGTGTGGAGGCGCTGATTACCTATTATGACCTCTTCAAGCAGAAACGTGAGGTGGGAGAGCACGATCTGCGGGTGGCGACCATCTTCTCTTACGGCACCAATGAGGACGATGCCGAGGCCAACGGATTGATTGGTGATCCTGATTTTGATCTCAGTCAGGATGATGGGGCGCACTCACACAGTCGTGACAAGCTAGAGAGTTATATCGACGACTACAATGCGCTCTATAAGACCCAGTTCTCTACCCAACAGAGTAAAGGTTTTTACAACTACTACAAAGACATCGCGCGGCGGGTGAAGGATAGGGAGCGTGAGGATGCCAACCCGGCAGATCGGATTGATATCCTGCTGGTGGTCAATATGTACCTCACTGGGTTTGATGCGAAGAAGCTCAATACACTGTATGTCGACAAGAACCTGCGCTACCACGGCTTGATACAGGCCTTCTCCCGCACCAACCGTACACTGGGGGAGAAGAAGTCACAGGGGAATATCGTCTGCTTCCGCAACCTGAAGAAGAACACCGATGAGGCGATTGCCCTCTTCTCCGATCCTGGAGCGCAAGAGGTGATCTTGATGGAGCCGTATGAGGAGTATGTCGAACAGTTCAATGCAGGGGTGGTTGACCTGCTGGTGATTGCCGAAACCCCAGATGCGGTCAATCAACTGATCAGCGAGGAGGATCAACTGATTTTTGTGCAGGCCTTCCGCAGATTGATTCGTCTGATGAATGTGTTGAGGTCGTTTACCGAGTTCAACTTCAATGATCTGGAGCTGGATGCGCAGACCTTCGAGGACTACAAGAGCAAGTATCAAGACCTCTACCACCGCAGCCGTGAAGAGGAGAAGGTGTCAATCATCGATGAGGTCGATTTTGAGCTGGAATTGATCCAGCGTGACGAGATCAATGTGGCCTATATTCTCGGGTTGCTGGAGGGGCTGAGAGCCAGTGGAGAGGAGAGCGATGAGGAGAAAGGGGAGAGAGAGAAGAAGAGAAATGCCATTCTTGATCTGCTGGGCAAAGAGGGACAACTACGCAGCAAACGGGAGCTGATCGAGCGCTTTATTCAGGAGCAGATGCCTGATATCAAACCAGATCAGGAGCTAACCGAGGTTTTCAACGACTACTGGGCAGAGGAGAAGCAGAAGGCTGTTGTAACACTTTGTAACAAAGAGGGAATAGACAAAGAAGCATTTTACCGTATGATGGAGGAGCACCACTTTACAGGTAAAACCCCGTTGCGTGAGACTGTGTTTAATGCGCTGGAACGGAAGCCCAAGTTGTTGGAACGTAAGAAAATCTTTGAGCGGGTGGTGAAGGAGTTGTTGGAAATTGTGGCTACGTTTGATGATGGGGTTTAATCACCGCGTAGCAGCCATCAGTTCTTCCTGTTACTTTCTTGGTTCGGGGTTTCAGAGGTTGTAACCTTGTTGTGGTTTGGTTTATGAACTATTACGAGTCAAAAGCGGTTCAATAAAATAAAGAGAGTCCTCTATGAGTTCTATTGCTGTACATGGCCTGGATGCCCCTCTGGATCGCCTGATCCGAGAAAAGGCGCGGCAGAAAATCTCAGTGTGAATAAGACAATCAAGAAATTGTTGGCGCAGGCATTGGGGCTCTCTGAGGTTCCAAAAACAAGCCATAGAGAAGACTTTGTGGATCTGTTTGGTGTCTGGAGTGATGAGGAGCGCAGTGCCTTCGAGAAGCGTATCGAACCATTTTCAGAGGTGGATGCGGATGAGTGGAAATGAAAAAGGCTCTGCTCGATACCAATGGTTATAGTGCACTGCTGAATGGTGATGAGGATATTCTGAATATTATTTCAGGAGTGGATACGCTTTACCTTTCTGTCATTGTGTTGGGAGAGCTGTATGCTGGTTTCAGGGGAGGGGGCCGGGAGTCAGAGAATGTTCGGCTGCTGGAGTTGTTTCTGAATAAGCCAACCGTTCAGGTGCTTGATGTGACTCAGGAGACAGCGGAAATATTCGGTTCAGTCAAGGAGTCGTTAAAACAGGCTGGCACACCTTTGTCAATCAATGATGTTTGGATTGCCTCTCACGCCTTGGAGGCTGGGGCTGCTGTTGTGACGTACAATCATCACTTTGATCGAATACATGGCGTGCGGGTGGTTTGGTAAGGGTACCGACAATTGCAGTTTATTATCTCCGGTATGGAGATCAAGCTCTATATCCATAGAGCCATAGAGCCATAGAGCCGATCAAAGCGCTCGCCACAGCTTCTTAAGTCGGTCTGCAGAGACCGGTTTTTTTGTACCCAACTCCTGGGCAAACAGTGACACCCGAAACTCCTCCACCATCCAGCGGTACTCGATAAACGGAGAAGAGTGATTGTCGTTGAGTCGCTTTTCAAATGGGTCCCAGTGCGGAGCGAGTTGTTGCGCTCGCTGACGATCGGCCTGTGGGTTCTGCTGTAGCTTCTCCAATCGCTTCTCTACCGCCTGTAGATAGCGGGGTAGCTCTGGTAGCCACTCAGCGGGGGTCTGTTGCAGGAAGTGGGGGTAGACCAGTGACTCGATATGGCTTTTGATCTTGCTGTAGGTCATGAGGTGAGCGGGTGATACGTTGCCCTTCAGTTGCTTCATCAGGTTGTGGTGGCGCTTGAGTACGTTCTCGCTGATCGCCCCAAAGAGCTGGAGCTGTTTTGAAAGGGTCGAAAGAGCTGCTGTCGTGCGTTGCTGATAGCTGGATGCGCTTCTGGGGAGTGATACCTCTGTGTTGAAGAGTGCTGCATGGATTGCTGTTTGAAGTAGGTCTTCCATCAGCACCTCACAGCGCCCAATGGAGAGATAGTGTAGGCAGAGTTTCTGTTGGTCGATCTGTTGTTTGAACAGTTTTTGAATGGTGCTCTGCTGCTCTTGTTGGAATAGTGCGGCAACCCCCTTGCGGCTCTCGGCTTCGGCCTGTTCAGGTGTCTCCAGTAGTTGCAGGGCCAGCATAGATTTTCCCTTGTTACGGGTGGCTACCAGCGCGGGATAGAGGGTGATGACAATGCCGTGCCGTTTTAGCTCTACCGTTTCAGGCAGTTCACCAAAGTCCCAGTAGGTGATGTTGTTGCGTTCCAGTGGGTGAGCGCTCTCGGTTTTTTCTATGGAGGAGACTTTCGGTGTATGGATAGCTTTTGCCGAAGGCTGTGCGCTGCCCTGCTGTTGTAGCTGTGTCAGATCGCGACCGCTCTGTTGTATTGCGCCATCGGCAGCCAGCACCTGAAAGCGCATCTTCAGGTGATCCGGCAGAGTGATCTCATTCCATGTTTTTTCGGGCAGGGTCACCCCCGTCATATGCCGCAGTCGGGAGGAGAGCTGTGGCCCCAGCGGGCCATCTGCTGGACTCAGTGCAGGTAGCACCGCATCGGTAAAGTCGGGGGCGGGGACAAAGTTGCGCCGCCACTGTTTTGGCAGGGCACGCAACATGGCGATGATCCGCTCACGCAGCAGCCCCGGCACCAGCCACTCAAAATCTTCCGGCTTCATCTGCTGTAGCAGCTCGGTGGGCAGAGTCAGGGTGACGCCATCACTCTCACTCTCTGGATCGAAGTGGTAATTCAGCGGCAGCCTGGCGCGTCCTATGGTGAGGTGGTCGGGAAACTGGTTGCCGTCTCGTACCGCCTCTGCATCATGCTGCATTAATAGCGCTTCGGTCAGGTAGAGCAGCGATGGGTTCTCCTGTTCGGCCTGCTTACGCCACTTCTCAAAGGTGGGGGCGGAGTAGACCCCGTCTGGAATGCGCTTATCGTAGAACTGATACAGTGTCTCATCATCTGCCAGAATATCGCGGCGGCGCGACTTCGCTTCCAGTGATTCAATCTGCTCAATCTGTTTGCGGTTCTTGCTGAGGAAGTTGCCACGGGTGTGTAGCTCTCCTTCGACCAGCGCCTGGCGGATAAAGATCTTGCGTGACTCCTTGGGATCAATCGGTCCGAAGTTGGTCTTGCGTCGCGCCACAATGGGGATGCCATAGAGGGTGACGGTCTCAAAGGCGGTCACCTGCCCGCGCCGCTTCTCCCAGTGGGGTTCAGCGTAGCTGTGTTTTAGCAGATGTTTGCCGATGCGCTCCACCCACTGTGGTTCGATACGGGCCACGGTACGGGCGTAGAGTTGCGAGGTCTCTACCTTTTCGGCGGCGATAATCCACTTGGGGTTACTCTTGAACTGACCGGAGCCGGGCCAGATCTTCATCTGCACCCCGCGTGCGGCGTTGTAGACATGCTTCTCGCTGCTTACTGTGGCGATATGGCTCAACAGTCCCGTCAGCAGTGCACGGTGGATCATGCCGTAGTCGGCGGCCTGATCGTTCGGTTTCAGCCCCATCTCTTTGGCCTGTTGGCGTAGTTGAGTATGCACCTCACGCCACTCGCGCATGCGCATCCAGGAGAGGAAGTTGGTCTTGCACAACTTGCGTAACTGACTGTTGGAGAGCTTCTGCTTCTGCTCCTCATAGAAGTGCCAGAGGTTGAGATAGAAGAGGAAGTCGGATGCCTCATCCTCAAATGGCTCATGTTTCTGGTCGGCCGCCTGCTGTGCATCCAGTGGTCGCTCGCGTGGATCTTGAATGGTGAGTGCGGCGGCGATGATCAGCATCTCTGTTAGACAGCTCTCGCGCTCTGCAGCCAGCAGCATACGGGCAATCTGTGGATCGACAGGGAAACGCGCCACCTGCTTGCCGAGTGGAGTCAGTCTGTTGTCTTTGTGTACGGCACCCAACTCATGCAGGGTGCGGAAACCATCACGGATCAGCCGCAGATCAGGAGGATCGATAAAGGGGAATTGGTCTGGCTGTCCCAGCCGCAGTGCGGCCATCTGCAAGATCACCGGGGCGAGGTGGGTGCGCAGAATCTCCGGGTCGGTAAATTCGGGGCGGGTCTCAAAGTCCTCCTCACTATAGAGGCGGATACAGATGCCGTCGGCGACACGCCCGCAGCGCCCCTTGCGCTGGTTCGCTGCCGCCTGTGACACCTTCTCAATCGGCAGTCGCTGAATCCCGGTGCGGTGGCTGTAGCGGCTGATACGTGCAGTGCCAGCATCGATCACATAACGAATGCCGGGAACGGTCAGCGAGGTCTCCGCTACATTGGTTGAGAGCACAATGCGTCGCCCGGAGTGGTTGGCAAAGATACGGTTCTGCTCCTTGTTGGAGAGTCGGGAGAAGAGGGGGAGAATCTCGGTCTGTGAAAGTTTCGATTGGGTAAGAAAATCGCCTATCTCGCGGATCTCGCGCTCCCCGCTGAGAAAGAGCAGAATATCCCCCGGCCCCTCTCGTGATAGTTCGTGTGCTGCATCGAGAATTGTCTGTTGTAGCCGCTGGGTACGGTCCTGACGCTGTTTGTACCCCTCCTCTCTGCTCCCGACTTCTTCTGGTGGGCGGTAACGCACCTCCACTGGATAGGTGCGGCCCGATACATTCAATACCGGGGCATTATTGAAGTGGCGGGAGAAGCGATCCGGGTCGATGGTAGCCGAGGTGATGATCAACTTCAGGTCGGGGCGCTTGGGCAGAATCTGTCTCAGATAACCGAGCAGGAAATCGATATTGAGGCTGCGCTCATGCGCCTCATCGATAATGAGGGTGTCGTACTGCTTTAGTAGCGGATCAGATTGTGTCTCTGCCAGCAGAATACCATCGGTCATCAGTTTGATGCGGCTACTCTTCTTGCTCTGATCACTAAAGCGGATCTTGAAGCCAACCAGCTCTCCCGGTGTGCTCTTCAGCTCTTCGGCAATACGGCCGGCGACTGCGCGTGCAGCAATTCGACGCGGCTGGGTGTGACCTATCTTCTGTTTCTCTCCGCGTCCAATGGAGAGGCAGATCTTGGGTAGTTGAGTGGTTTTACCTGAACCCGTTTCACCGCAGAGGATAGTGACCTGATTTTGTTGGATCGTCTCTGCAATCTCATCTCGCCGTTGATTGATTGGCAAAGAGTCATCAAAGTCGATAGTAAGGGGTGTTTGACTCATGTTTGACTCATGGTGAATGTGAAAGAGGAGTCTCTTTATTGCTTCTTGGTTACGGGTCTTAGTTACTGAGAGTGCGACCACCATCGACGCTGATGATCTGCCCGGTGATGTAGTGTGCATGCTCAATCAGAAACAGGGCAGTGTTGGCGATGTCGGTCGGTTCTCCACTTCTTTTCAGTGCGGTGCGTGAGAGGATCTCCTCTTTGCTGGCTTCATTCAGCTCGTTTTCCGGCCAGAGGATTGCGCCGGGCGCAATGCCGTTGACACGAATTTCAGGTCCCAGTTCACGTGCCAGACTTTTGGTGAGCATTGCGAGCCCCGCTTTTGCCATTGAGTAGACGGTATGCTCTTTCAATGGGCGGTCTGCATGAATATCAACAATGTTGATAATGTTCCCTTGGCGTTGCTTCAGGTAGGGGGCAGCGGCCTGCGAAAGAAAAAGGGGCGCTTTAAGGTTGGAACCTATCAGCTCATCCCAGTTTTGTTCGCTAATAGAGCCTACGGGGGTCGGATAGAAAGTGGAGGCGTTGTTGATCAGTACATCCAGTTGCCCCCAGACGGATTGAGCCTGTTGGATCATACTATCGAAGGTCGCTGTCTGGTGCAGGTCAGCCTGAATCAGTGCAACGGAGTCGGGACGGTTCTGCTCCAGTTCATTTCGTAATTCAGTAGCCGCTTGGTTAGAGTTTCGGTAGTGAATCACCAGGTTCATCCCAGCCTCGTGGAGTACACGTGCGGTTGTTGCCCCGATTCGGTGTGCTGCACCTGTGATAAGGACCACTGGAGGGGGCAAAGAGTTGTTATCATTATCCATTCGTTATGTTGTCCCGGATTGATCTAATTGAGTAGTTTATCAGATGAAAGCAATGCTACCTGAACCCTCTCCTGAGAGAGTGACAGCTTCGCAGCAGTTGAAGAGAGAGCTTGTGGGTGAGATTCACGCTGCGAAAGGGTGGGTCCCTTTTAGTCACTATATGGAGCGGGTACTCTACAGTCCGCAAGCGGGGTACTACAGTCAGTTGCAGGGGCTAGGTGCTCAAGGTGATTTTGTCACTGCACCTGAAATATCTCCCCTCTTTTCACGTGTTGTGGCGAGACAGATAGCGCCGGTTTTGGCTTCTCTTTCGAAGCCGGTTCTGATGGAGTTTGGTGCAGGTTCTGGAGTGATGGCAGTTGAGATACTGCTGGAGCTGGAACAGCTTGGACAACTGCCAGAACAGTATCTGATACTGGAACTGAGTGGTGGCCTTCGTTTGCTACAGCAACAGACCTTTCAACAGCGTGCACCACACCTGCAGGACCGGGTGGTCTGGCTGCAACAGCTTCCGAAACCCCCTTTTCAAGGGGTAATTGTTGCCAATGAGGTGCTGGATGCTATTCCCTTTGACTGTTTTGTGGTGCGCTCTGGTAGTGCAGTGGCGTATGGTGTCTCAACAAACCCGCAGGGAGAGCTGATCTGGAGTGATTCACACGGTCATGACACAACGCAATGGGGGGGAGAGATTGAACTGAGTGGATTGGAAGAGGGTTACTGCTCAGAATTACGACCCTCGATGCGGGGCTGGATTGCGTCACTGGCTGACCTGCTTGAGCAGGGGATGGTGTTGTTGGTGGACTACGGTTATAGCCGTTCAGAGTACTACCGTCCAGAGCGCAGCAGAGGGACGTTGAGCTGCTTTTATCGACATCACCGACATGAAGACCCCTTTTTCTATCCGGGGCAGCAGGATATTACTGCACATGTAGATTTTACCGCAGTGGCAGAGGCGGCAGATGGTGTAGGGTTTACAGTCGCGGGCTACACCACGCAGGCCTATTTTTTACTGGCAGGAGGGATTACGGAGCTGGCTGAGAGAGAGGATGTAGAACAGCTGCAGACTCGTGTTGAGGTTTCACAAGCGATTCAGCAGTTGACCCTGCCGGCACAGATGGGTGAAGTGATCAAAGTGATGGCGCTTACGCGTGGTGTCGACTTGCCGGAAACTTTTACCCTGTATGATCAGCTGCATACGCTGTAATAATACCTTGGTATGCTAGAGAGATGATCGAGAGAAGAGAGAATAGATGGATCTGATTCAAATTATTGTGCTCTCCTTGGTGCAGGGGTTAACTGAGTTCCTGCCGGTCTCCAGCTCAGCACACCTGATTCTGGTGCCCTACCTGGTGGGCTGGAGCGATCAGGGGCTCGCATTTGATGTTGCAGTTCACCTAGGTACCTTGATTGCAGTTGTAAGCTACTTCCGGCGAGAGTTGGCAACCATGTTAATCGAGTGGAGCGGTTCAATAGCAGGGCACGGACTGAGTGCAGATGCAAAATTGGCCTGGCAGGTGGGCCTCGGTACCATTCCCGTAGGGTTGGCCGGGCTGCTCTTCAAAGATGAGATTGAACTCTATCTGCGCTCCCCTTTGGTGATTGCAACCACAACCATTCTGTTTGGATTGCTGTTGTGGTGGGGGGATCGGGTGGGTAAACAGCAAAATGGTGAATATACCATGGGATGGAAGGCCGTTGTGGTGGTGGCATTTGCCCAGATACTGGCGCTGATACCGGGAACCTCGCGTTCTGGAGTCACCATTACGGCGGGATTGATGATGGGGATGACACGACAAGGAGCGTCCCGTTTCTCCTTTCTGCTATCGATTCCAGTGATCCTGTTGGCTGGCGGTCTGGAGGCTAAAGGGCTTTTTGAGCAAGAGGCCGCGTTGGATTGGCAAGCGCTGTTATTGGGAACTCTCTTTTCTGCATTGAGTGCCTATCTCTGTATTCACTATTTTCTAAAGCTGCTGGATCGGGTTGGAATGGTGCCATTTGTACTCTATCGCTTGATGCTTGGAGTAGTGCTATTGGGTCTCTATTTGTAGTTTTGCAGGTTGAGTGCCACTGGATCTGCTTGACAATAAGGGGGGGTTGTATACACTGCCTCCTCTTTCACGGGGCGTAGCGCAGTCTGGTAGCGCACCGCAATGGGGTTGCGGTGGTCGGAGGTTCGAATCCTCTCGCCCCGACCAGATTAAAGGGTTCCGACCCTGTAAGAGATTACCTGTCGGAATGACGGAGGTGGGCGCTGGGGCGCCTCCCTTGCGGGGTCGAATCCTCTCGCCCCGACCAGATTAAAGGGTTCCGACCCTGTAAGAGATTACC
>JABGQL010000002.1 GCA_018648825.1 Gammaproteobacteria bacterium | reverse complement strand
TGATACTCCCCCTGCTCAGGGGTGAGATCGATCTCAGCCTTCACTTGGTAGCCGCCACCCGGCACCACCGCCATCGGCTGCTCTTTTTTACCGTAGATCTTATCGAGGGTAATCTCTCGATTTCCACTGGGAAGAATCAACTCTAACCGATCCCCAGTCCCAAACTTGTTTTTTGCCACCAGTGTGGCCAACTTTTTTGTTGGATCATAGTCGATGATCTCTGCTACATAAATTTGGCGATGCCCTTGAGAGTTGCCCTGAATATAGTTCTGGTACTCCTCACTGTGGTGGCGTTTAAAGAAGCCATCGGTATAACCACGACTGGCAAGGTTCTCCAGCTCTGCTAGTAGAGCTGTATCAAAGCCACGGCCAGCTACGGCATCATCAATCGCCCTGCGATAGGATTGGCTGACGCGGCTAACATAGTAGATTGATTTGGTGCGTCCCTCAATTTTCAGAGAATCAATGCCGATCTCTACCAAGCGTTGAATATGCTCAACGGCACGTAGATCACGAGAGTTCATGATGTAGGTGCCGTTCTCATCCTCTTCTATTGGCATCGCTTCACCGGGGCGACCCATCTCTTCGATCAAGATGCGTTGTGGCTCTGCTGGCTTTATAGGTTCAGCCGCTATGGCCCTCTTCAGGTCGCCATTATCATCCTCCTCACTGGCTACCTCATGGTATTCCCAACGACAGGCGTTGGTGCAGCTCCCCTGGTTGGCATCGCGATGGTTGATATAACCGGAGAGCAGGCAGCGACCAGAGTAGGCCATGCAGAGTGCACCGTGGACAAAGACCTCCAGCTCCATCTCTGGACACTGCTGACGAATCTCTTCGACCTCTTCCAGTGACAGTTCACGAGAGAGAATGATGCGCTCAATACCCAGTTGTTGCCAGAAACGCACGGTGGCATAATTGACGGTATTGGCTTGTACGGAGAGGTGTACGGTCTGTTCTGGCCAGCGCTCACGCACCAGCATAATCAGGCCGGGGTCAGCCATAATCAGTGCATCGGGTTTTAGTTCAATAACCGATTCGATATCCTTCTCAAAGGTTTTGACCTTGCTGTTGTGGGCAAGAATATTGGCAGTGATGTAGAGTTTTTTCTGCTGCTGGTGCGCCTCATTGATGGCTAACTCCAGGGTAGCAAGATCAAACTCATTTTCACGTACACGCAGTCCATAACGTGGCAGACCGGCATACGCTGCATCTGCACCATAGGCAAAGGCTGCACGCATGTGCTGTAGGGTTCCCGCTGGGGAGAGTAACTCGGGTGATTTCATCCAGCTATTTTACCGGAGCGATAAACAGAGTTGAGGTTTAATCGCTTAAGGAACCTCTGAACAAGTCTGGGTAATTTGAATCGCGTCCATAGCGTTCAAGATCAAGGCGAAGATCGCAGCCAATAGCCAGCTATTAGCAAGATTTTCAACGAAGATATTGGACGCTATGGGCGTTAGACATTTGCTCATGACTTATTCAGGGGTTCCTTAAGCAGTAGTGGGCAACACCTTACCCACCTCGGTCGCTAAGTTCATTGCAAGAACTTGTATCTCATCCATGCGATCTTCATCAATAGCAAGCTGTACTTCCTGTGCCTGTTTGGATAGTTCAGGATAACCAAATGAAGCGGTTGTCCCTTTAATGGAGTGAGCAACCAGTCTCAATCTTGCCCAATCCCCCTCTATAACGGCCAGCTCCAGATCCGCTGCTTTCTCTCGCATGTTTTTGTAAAAAATCGCCATCAACTCATCATCAAATAGCTCTTCACCGAATGAAGAGACGTCTTGATCGGCTATAGCTTTAGAGGCTAACTCTGTTATCGGTGGTATAGCGGCCCTGCTGTTGTCTGGCTCATATAGGTACTG
>JABGQL010000039.1:6803-11432 GCA_018648825.1 Gammaproteobacteria bacterium | reverse complement strand
TTTGTGTATAAAGTGTGAGCTGGGCCTGTTCTGAGGTTAGGGGCTGCTTTCCAAAAAAACAACCCAATCTTCCGTTTTAGCCTTTTCGTGTACATGATCTGGATTTCACAAAAGCAACCTGATCTTCCGGATATCCGGAGTTTCTTAGCGCAGAGGGAAAGGTGAGGGTGACTTCAAGCCCATCTGGGTTACTGCAGTTGTTAAGGGTGATACTACCCCCATGAATCTCGACAATTTGCTGGCTGATCGATAACCCCAGCCCTGAGCCGCTCTTGCTGCTGTTGTTGCGATAAAAACGCTCGAAGATCCGCTCCTGTATTTCGTTGGGGATACCGGGGCCAGTATCTCGTACGCGAATAATAGTGGCATCTGTTTCAGCCTCTAGCTGTACAGAGACACGACCTCCATTGGGTGTGTAGCGGATGGCGTTATCGATCAGGTTTCTCAGCAGGGTAGAGACCAGCTCTCGGTTTCCACAGATCTGTAGTGGTGTGGTCATTGGCTCAACCATGTGTAGCTCAATCTTGCTGTTGATGGCCCGTTGTCTGAGCATCTCTAGATTCTCATTCACCACCTGTTTCAGGTCTAGTGTTGTTGCATGGCTATCGAGCTCTTGTACGCCATCGATCCGAGCCAGAGCCAGTAGTTGCTCTGTAAGGTGAGTGGTACGGTCTACCCCATGGATGATCTGTTCCAGTGCGTGGCTGCGGCGCTGCTGATCGACTTCACTGCGTGCAACCTGTGCATGGATTTTTATTGCAGCCAGTGGGGTACGTAACTCATGAGCGGCATCGGCGGTAAATCGGCGCTCTTTGTTGATGGAGTGTTGCAGTAGAGAGAAGAGCCGATTCAGGGCCTGAATTAGTGGCTTCAGCTCTTTCGGTGCACGTCCAATCTCTAGCTCATTCAAGTGGCGACTGTCTCGCTGGGTCAGATTCTCGGTGATGGTAGAGATTGGAGATAACCCCCAACGTACAGACCACCAGATCAACAGGGCGAGTATGGGCAGGCTGATGAGCGCAAGCTGGAATAGGTATTCGGTAATCTCTTCAGCAATTTCATTGCGTACCTCTAGTAGTTCTCCAACATGGATCACTGCTTGTGGGTGAGGCAGGCTAAAGGTGCGCCAGAGTTGACCATCAATCAGTCGGGTCTGAAAGGTTCCGCTCTGCGTGCTCAGATTCTGCTCTGGGGCATGAGGGGATTGCAGTAGTGTGTTGCCATTGAGGTCAATAATTTGGAAGGCGACCTTGTGCTCGTAGAGGTGGAACTGTTGGTTGATCTCATCCAGTGGGTAAGAGTCAGTGAGATTTCCGTCCTGTTTGTTCAGCTCTCCTTGAGCGAGGGTGCGCAGTAGCTTGGAGGTCTGTAC
Source organism: Gammaproteobacteria bacterium (assembly GCA_018648825.1). Lineage (GTDB taxonomy): Bacteria > Pseudomonadota > Gammaproteobacteria > Thiopontia. Next base: position 10,060 of record JABGQL010000039.1, on the reverse strand, counting down.
CAGGTTGGCATCAAATACCTCTTCAGCCTCATGTTTGACCTCATCTTGAATAAACAGCCCGAAGATCAGCCACAGTGTAGCAACGGACCCCAGTAGTAGAATCAGCAGACGTTGTTGTAGTGAGCGCTTACCCATGTTAATCCTCAGTGAGAGCAGGCAGTTGATAACCTACGCCGCGAACGGTCTGAATGAGGGACTTGCCCAGTTTTTTTCGAAGATGGTGAATGTGCACCTCAATGGTATTGCTCTCGGCACCCTCATCCCAACCGTAGAGGCTCTCCTCTAGGTGGGCTTTGGTGACCACCCGCCCAATGCTGCCAAACAGTAGTTCCAGAATGGAAAACTCATGTCGTGTGAGCACAACAGGGGTTCCTGCCTGAGTAATGGTACGTGCGGCAGGGTTGAGCACAATGTCCCGATATTGCTGTTGTGGAGTACTCTCACCAATACGTCTACGGTAGATGGCTCGCAGCCGGGCGGTCAATTCATCCAGATCAAAGGGTTTGGTGAGGTAGTCATCCGCCCCCCCATCGAGGCCGGCAAGACGGCTCTCCAGTGCATCACGAGCAGTGAGGATGAGAATGGGTGTTTGGTCTCCTGACTCTCGTACCTGTTTCAGGATCTGTAAGCCATCGACCTTGGGCAGCCCCAAGTCGAGCACAACTAGATCGAAAGAGTCGCTGCGTAGTGCCCGCAGTGCAGCCTCTCCATCTTTCATCCACTCTACCCGGTAGCCCGCCAGCGAAAGTCCAGTGGCCAGACCATCACCCAGCAGCGGGTCATCTTCTACTAGTAGTAGTCTCATCTGAATCGTCTCATAGGGTTATTTAAACTCTCTTCTACACACCATACCAGTATCAGTCATCTTCCCAACGACCCATTCCAGGAATATGCACTCGATGCTCATTGAAATCACCCTTGGCAGCCCCAATATGGCAGCTTTCACACTGGCTGAATGAGCTAATTTTAGGGTTGTTGGCCACAAAACGGCGTGGAATTTCATCATGCTCATGGCGGAAAGAGCGGGTCTTGGTGATGCGTATGGGGATGTTTTTGCTATTCGACTTTTTCCAGATTTTATACCAGCGTGATCTGGAGCTATTGTCACTGAGGTACTGCAAAATCTGTTGCTGCTCCTTGGTATCCAACTCTGCATTCTCGCCAAAGTGATCCTCTAGACTACTCATGATGCGTTTCCATGAGGCCTCTCCCAGAAAGCGTGGTGGATAGGCGAGGTGGCAGCTGCCGCACTCGGTTCTATACTTGACGGAGCCGGGACCTTTCACATTATAGGAGCGGTGCTCCCACTCGTCGTCATCATCACTGAGTGCAGTGTGACTGAAGGCCAAGGTTGCGAAGGTGAAAATCATCACCTGGGTTACTCTCCAAAAGGTAGGTTGAGTGAATATCATCATCTATTTTCTCCAAGTTTCGAACTGTATAAAAGTGAGGATGTCCCCCTTCTCCTGAGGTGAGCAGGGGCGACTGAAGGTCCATTTGCAATTTCTCTTAAACCACTTCTCTACCTTCTTCATGCTGTTGAAGCGGCTAGGCTCAATGGCTACTGAAAGTGGTTTAATCACCTTTCTAGTGCGGATATGCCGACCGGGTTTAGTGAAAGTGGTGCCATGGCAATTGGAGCAGCTTCTCATCTTTCCTGAACGGTTATGGAGGACCTTGCGGTTCCAGAGCTGTCGTCCTCGATCCACATCAAAAGGCAGTGCGCCCAATTTTTGGTAACGTGCTTTGAGTGGTTCAATGGCATCACTAGCGGCCCCTGCTTGAGAGTAGAGTAGAGCAGAGAGAAGGATTAGGGATATGTGTCTATTGTTGACCATATTAAATACCGGGTAGAGAGATGGCTTGATCTTGAAAGCTGCCTGCTGCCGCATCTTGGTGGCAGCCATCACAATGGATCTTTCCACCTACAGAGGGCAGCAGCCAAATTTGCTCATCAATCTCATGGTGTCTGTTTCTCCAGTAGCGGGTGTCGGTAATGCGTAGTGGGGCGTGCCCCGCTTCAATACTATGGTCTATTTTCCATGCCGCCTCAGAGTAGGCCTGTTCTGCACTATAACGAATCAGAAACTGAGTGATCTGCTGTAGTGGCTCCTCATCTAGTGCAAGATCCTCTTCAAAATGGTTCTCTTGCTGCGCCATCACCCTTTTCCAAGAGCGTGATGGGAGTAGGCTGGGGTGGTGTAGGGTGTGACAACCACTACACTCCTCCTGCCAATGTGAGTATCTAGGGTCGCTCTCCCATGCGCTGTTTGAATAGAGTGCTACAGGGTTGGGTTCTGCACTGGAAAACCAGAGAGCGAAGGCTGGGGTTGTCAGCAGTATGCCGCTGACCCATCCAACCCCGTGTTCTGTAGAGCGGGTACGTAAGTGGGTATAGCTGCCAGTAATCATCGCCTGTACCAGCTTGCGTTTGGATAGCCAGCGTTCGATAGCAACCCCCGCTAGATGGATGGGGATCAATGAAATCAGAAACCATGCCAGAGTCTCATGTAGTTGGTGCATCAGAGCACCACTGGCAATAGAGACCCAGCCATTGAGGGGGCCAGTCTGCTCTTCGCCCCCGAGAGTCAGTAGCCCACTGATGCTGATCAGTAGCAGGGTACCCAGTAGCAGAAAAATCATCCATCCTCCTGCGGGGTTGTGCCCTACAGTATGGGAGGATCTGCCTTGCATCAGTTCAAGTAGGTGTTGACGAACGGCAGGCCAAGGGTGGGCAAAGTGACGAAAGCGGGCATAGGTACCGCCCATAAAACCCCAAACAGTGCGGAATAGCAGTAGCAGCAGTAGTAGATAACCGGCAGATAGGTGAGTCTCATAATAGAGTGTGCTGGTGGTCATCCAAGCTGCAGTGATCGTGAGCACTAGCATCCAGTGAAACAGCCGGATGGGCAGGTCCCAAACTATGCCATTACCGCTCTTGTTGTTATCTTCATGCTCCATAAGCCACACTGTAGATGATGAATCTTAAGTAAACCTTAAGGTTGTGACCGTAGAGTGTGGCTGATGAATAGAACAGACTCTTTTTTATCGCTGGTTGTCCGTGTATGGATGGTACTGGCTCTGTTGCACTTTCCACTTCAGGGAGGGGTAGGAGTTGTAGAGGTGTATGCTGATGGAGATGGTGACGGAGGCGACGGTGGGGATGGGGGTGGAGGAGATGATGGCGGGGATGACGGTGGTGATGATGGCGGGGATGACGGTGGTGATGATGGGGGTGGAGATAGCGGTGGAGATAG
>JABGQL010000039.1:0-6703 GCA_018648825.1 Gammaproteobacteria bacterium | reverse complement strand
GGTGGAGATAGCGGTGGAGATAGTGGCAGTGATGATGGGGGAGATGACGGCGGTGATGAGTTCGCCAGTGAAGACTTTATCGAGTGGCTCAGTGAGGGGCAGGGTGGAGCTGGTATTGAGATCTACCAACAACAGGGTGCGGTGACATGGATCTCCTCTGAAGAGGAGCAGTCGCTGATTGCTGCGCAGTGGAATCAACCCTATAGCCGTTCTGTACGAAGCATTGCACGACAAGGAGCCGTGGTGCGCCCCTCAGTAATGGTGGCTGATAGCGTCAATAAAGTGGTCCAGAAAGAGACAGAGTCTCTATTTCCGAGAGATCAGCTACAGCTGCACTACTCTAGAATAGTTGAGCAGAGTGAGCACGATATTGCAGTGGTTATCGGTAATGCCAACTACAAACAATTTGGCTCCTCTGTACCTAATGTCACACCTGCCTATGCGGATGCAGAGGCCTTTACCCGTTTTGCACGAGAGGGGTTGGGGGTGCGTGAGGGAAATATGATCCAACTCAAAGATGCGACCCAGGCACAGATGAATCGCCTGTTTGGTACCCAACAGTATCCACAAGGGCAGCTCTATGACTGGGTCAAGCCGGGGCAATCTCGGGTCTACCTCTACTTCTCAGGGCATGGTGCGCCTGGAGAGCAGGAGCATAACTATCTGGTTCCTGCAGATGCAGATGGTGCGCGTCTGGCCTTGAATGGGTTCCCTCTGGAGCAGCTCTACCAGAACCTCTCTCAACTCAAGGCGCGTTCAGTTACTGTGGTGTTAGAGGCCTGTTTTTCGGGACTCAGCCAGGAGAGTAAGGTGGTGACGCACGCCTCCCCTATCTTTGTGAGGCAGCGCCCTACAGCCGTTCCAGAGAATATTACGTTGATTGCAGCGGGTAGTGCAGAGCAGATAGCCTCTTGGGAACAGGACCGTTCACATGGGCTGTTTACCAAATACTATCTGAAAGCAATGAGTGGTGAGGCAGATCAATCTCCGATAGGTAATGGTGATGGTGAGGTTTCACTGGATGAGGTGAAGCAATATCTACAAGAGACGATGACCTACTGGGCAAGGCGCTACTATGGGCGTGAGCAGGTGGTGCAGATTCAATCAAGCAGCACACAAGGTGGTGTGCAATGAATTACTGGTTAACAGCAACTCTAATTATGGCTCTGTTTTTGGTTCCTTCCCCATTGAGGGGGAAGGCTAGGATGGGGGGGGGCTACATAACCAAGCGCTTACCTCTGCTGTTGATGACACCACTACTCAGTGGTTGTGGCTCTACACCTGAACTAAAACCCACTACGCTGGCAACCGCTGCAGTACTACCCCAATATCGTGCAGGAGACACCTTCCTCTTCAGTGATGGTAGTGTGGAGAAGGTGACAGCAGTGCGTGGCGACAAGGTGGACTGGGAGTCACGCGGTGGAGCCTTTCGCTATACCACCTACCGCAACTTTATTCTGCCGAAACAGCAGTGGGAGACCGATAAAAAAAGAGTCACCGTGCAGTACAGTGGAGACCGAAACCTCTTTTGGCCGCTACGCAAAGGGCAATCAGAGTACCTCTCTACGGTGGTTTCGGTCAATGAGAAGCCGGGACTCTCCTCCAAGAGCTATATCCAGAGTTGGCGCTGTCAGGTGGGGGGGAGTTATCGGGTTGAGGTGGCTGCAGGTAGTTTTGATACGCAGAGAATTGAGTGTGATCGAAGCACCTTGATGGGGCGCTGGATGCAAACCCGTATCTGGTACTACGCGCCAGAGGTGGGGCACTATGTGTTACAGGAGGATGAGTATGCACCGACCTCCATTCGACGCCATACCGAACGTAGAAAAGAGCTGGTTGCGCTGATGCCCTCAGACTTACACCTCTCTGCTGGCGGTATCGACTCACCAGAGCACCACTTTCAACAGGCGCTAGAGACACTGCGCTCTGGAGAGCAGAGTGAGTGGCGAGATTCAGAGGATCGTTATGCAAGAACGGTTCTGTTGAAGCGTTCATTCCGTACCCAGCAGGGGCAGTACTGTCGTGAGTATGTAATGAAGCGTCGGGATGATGGGCGCATACAGCACTATCAAGGGAGTGCTTGCCGTGGTGAAGCGGGTGTCTGGCGTATTGCTGTGGCGAGACCGGGCCAACAACGGGGAGCCTTGTAATGTGGGTCTTGACTATTTTTCGACCTACCTTATTAGGCGTGGTTACTATGCTGCTTCAGTTTGAAGCGGAAGCAGCAACGGCTACCGCCTCTTATCTCTTTACCCAAGAGAGCAGTGCGCAATCTGGCTGTGAGCAGGCGGAGAAGCGGCTCAAGCTAGAGCAGATTGAGCGTCAGTGTGGTGCACAACTCTCTGGAGGAAAACTTCGAGTGCAGAGTGAGCGGCAAGATCGTCTGGATCACCTCTATTTTGAATCGACAGCGGGTTATGTGACGCAGTACCACTCATTAAAGCAACAGCTAGAGATGGTGGAGCCTCTGCCGGGGGAGTCGCTGTTTCGTTGTGTTGTAGAGGCTGAACTGGAGGTGCAATGTAATCAGGGACGACGAGACCCGCAGTTTGCCCCGCTGTTTGAACAGCAGGTATCACTCAACCAACTCTATTACAAAACAGGAGAGGAGATGGTGGTTGAGCTGCGTCCTCAACAGCGGATGACAATTACCATTTTACAGTTAATTCCCCACCTAGAGTCGGAGCCACGAGTCTGGCGACTGTTCCCCAATGCCTATCGGACCGAGGGGCATCTGCAGGCAGGAGTCTCCATTTCCATTCCCCATCCAACAGAAGATAGGTACCAGTTTATCGCTCAACTCCCTAGCGGTGAGCAGCGGGTGACGGAGGAGCTGGTGGTGGTGGCAACCCGTGAAGAGGTTCAATTTCCAGAGCAGATGAGTGTTGAACAGTTTCATCGGCTATTAGCGGAGATCCCGCTGAAAGATCGACGGGAACTGTTTATCCCTTATGAAATTATTGATACAGAGCGTACAGGAGAAGTGCAATGAAGCAGAGACTGAACCAATACCAACCTCACGGAGTAGTGACCGTATTGGCTCTGCTCACCCTATTTTTGGGGGGGTGTTCAACCCGTTACGTTAATCAGGGGGCCGGGGAAGAGGGGGCAAGCAGTGGTTTGTCACCGCAGGTGCTGTATCAGGTGCATGATGCCTTCTATCAGCCAACGCCCCCCCGTTGTGTGGCGATTTTACCGCTACAGGGAGAGATGGAACCACGCAAACGAGAGCTGGTGCGTCGCACGCTCTATGCCCACCTCTCACCACGAGGATTTAGAGATATTGAGATTCCGCGAGTGGATCACCTGATCGAACAGAATGGGCTCGATATGAGTGTGGCAGCAGACCGTACCGCGCTGGGAGAACTACTGCATTGTGATGCGTTGATTATGGGAGATGTGAGCCGAGACAGTGCCTTCTATGGTGTCTACTCCAAGGTAGAGGCGGGTGCCAAGTTGAGGATGGTGCGCAGCAGTGATGATGCACTGCTATGGGATTCAGAGCATCACGCTACGCTACAAGACGGTGGACTGCCGCTCTCTCCTATTGGGTTGGCAGCAGGGCTGTTTGATGCCGCCAGAAATATGGAGGAGGAGCAGGGGCTGCGGGTGGTGGATGATCTGGCAAGACGAATGATGAGTACCATCCCTGAAGTACAGATGGCCTTCAGCGAAGATGAAGCAGTGGGTTCACTCTTCTCCAGCATGGAGCAGCGCTGGGATGGTGATCTGGAGTCATGGCTTGCCTCGGTGCCTGAGGCGAGCCAGCAGAACCGACTGCGTGAGCTGCTTGCCAACCGCCCATTGACAGAATCGCAACAAGAAGAGATCTATCAACGTTTGACTACACGGAGTGGCAAGGCAAGAGATTATCGAAATTGGGGAGAGAGCCGTTACCAGCGCGGAGACTATGAGGGTGCGCTGGATCTCTACACGCTGGCGACCGGGACGGATGCGGGGGATGCAGAGTCCTGGTTCCAGCAGGGGCGGGTGTTGATTCAACTAGATCGACTGGAGGATGCTGATCAGAGTCTCGTTAAGGCGATTGCCCACAACCCAGATCAGGATGGCTATTACGCAGCACTGGGCTATATCAATTCACAGCGTGGAGATGTTGCACGGGCGCGTGCCGCCTACCAGATGGCACTGAAGAGAAATCCAGAGAATGGATTTGCTTGGTATAACCTCGCAGTGAGTGACTATAACGAAGGAAATCTGAAAGATGCGACCGAGCAATTCTATAGTGCGGCTCAATTTTATTTGAAGCAGGGGCGTTTGGATCGAGTGGAGCAGGTGATGTTGGATCTTGAGGATTTGAACCAACAAAAACAGAGTCGTGTAGCTACAGGATATATCGCCTCTCTGAAGCGTTCTGTTGATGAGTGGGTCAGTCAGCAGAAGCAGTAACCAAATCCTTACCCCTTGCAGTGGGAGGGTTGGTGAGGGGGTAGAAACGACAACTGTTTTTAGAACTACTGATAACAGACAATTTAATAAAGGAGCAGTGTGATGAAAGGTATGAAAAATAGAGGTTGGGCAGCAATGGCTGTAGTCGTAGGGCTGCTCAGTGGCTGCTCTTCAGTTCCCAAACCGGGGACCCCAGAATTTACCCAGTACAACAAAGAGCAGAAAGAGGAGGAGCGTGTTGAAGTGATGGAGGAGGCTCCAGACTGGTTTATGGAACCCCCGAAAGATGGAGACTATCTCTATGAAGCTGCGACAGCACTCTCTTCGGATCTGCAAATGTCGATTGACAAGGCGGTGATGGATGGCAAAACTAACCTAGCTGATCGGCTTAATGGAAAGATGAGTGGTCAGATCCAGCGTTACATTGAAGAGAGTGGAGAGGTTGAGAACCGTGAGTTTGTTCAGCAGATGGAGCGGGTCAGCAAATCCCTATTTACTGATGTGAATACCTCTGGTTATCGAATCACCGAGAAAAAATTGATGAAAGTGCGTGATGGTTACCGCACCTTTGTATTGATTGAATATCCATTGGGGGAGGCCAACCAGGTATTGGTAGAAGGGGTCAAGAGTAATCAACGGGTTCATGCAAAATTGCGTGCTAGTAAGGCGTTTGCTGCGTTAGAGGATGAAATTGTAGCAGCGCGTAGCCATTGACCGGTTTGCTGGTGGTAAAGTAGTGGTATGGCTTGGTATCAACGACTGTCACTGCGTATTCTGCTCCCTTTATTAGGTGTGTTGCTGCTCTCCTCTTGGGGCTCTTTTACCTACTCAGAGAAGTTGTTGGAGCGGGTAATTTTGGAGCAGGTGCAACGTCAGGCAGAACAGTTTTTAGTGGGTATGGCGCGACAAATTGATCACCTTGATACCTCACTGGATCGGCTGCAGTTGGAGCAGTTGTTTCATCAAGTGTTGAATGAGAAGCGGCGCCAGCGCCAGTTCTCCATACTGAAAATTTATCTCTATAACCACAAGGGAGAGGTGATTGCTCACTCTGAGCCGGGTGAACACCCTCCGAAAGTGCTCTCTGGAAAATATGGTGATGTGTTGCGCAGTGGTAACCCCTACCACTCCGATACGGCGGAGCAGAAGCGCCATCCACGTAGTGGGGAGTGGATCACCAGTGTTGACATTATCATCCCTCTTTTTAGAGGGGGTGAAATCATTGCTGCGCTAGAGTCTGAGTTGGATCTGACCGCGACCAAACAGACCATCTCCACCATTGATGATGAGTTCGAGGCTGTGATGGTGCAGATTGTGTTGTGGAGTTCGCTACTGTTGGCATTGGTCACTGCAGCGATCCTCTGGTTGCGACTGATTCGTCCGGTTCGTAGTCTATCAGCGGTGACGCATCAAATTGCACAAGGTGATCTTTCTGCACGTGTTCATTATCAAAGTAGTGACGAACTGGGGGTTTTAGGGGCTGCAGTCAACCAGATGGCGAGCTCTATTGAGCTGCTGTTTGAGGAGAAAGAACGCTCTTATCTACAGATGGTGAAGAGTCTGACCAAGGCGCTGGAGGCCAAGGATGCCTATACCGCGGGGCACTCTGGGCGGGTGGCACACTACTCGGTACTGTTGGGGCGCCGTCTGAAACTGGAAGAGAAGCAGTTGATGCTACTGCGACAAGGGGCGTTGATGCATGACTTAGGCAAGATTGGAATCCCCGATCGTGTGCTCAATAAACCGGAGCAACTGACCGATGAAGAGTATGAGCAGATGCGGGCGCATCCTGTACTCACGGCAACAATTATGCGACCCTTGAGGGAGCGATTTCGTGAGTTTTCAGATATTGCTTCTTGGCACCATGAGCGTTGGGATGGCAAAGGGTATCCTGATGGGTTGAAGGGGGAGGAGGTACCACTGCTGGCGAGAATTGTAGCCATCGCGGACAGCTGGGATGCGATGACTGGAGATCGAATCTATCGCAAGGGGATGGGTAAGCATAAGGCGCTCTCTATCATGTGTGAAGAGCGAGACAGTGGGCAATGGGACCCGGTGTTGATTCTGGAGTTTATTGCGATGATTGAGGGCGCACTGGATGCTGAGCCTGCTGCAGAGTAACGAGTTACGATCCTTTATTATGGTTCTTTGTTCTGGTCGCAGCTCTCCAGTGGGTTAACCTGCTGGAGCCGCAGACTCAATACAGTATAACGCTCCGTGATCTGTTCAATATTGTCTATTCTAATGCTTTCCTCAAGTTGTGCAGCCAGCTTGCTGATTTCAGGGTGTCCAAAAG
>JABGQL010000131.1 GCA_018648825.1 Gammaproteobacteria bacterium | reverse complement strand
TAGTAGTTTATCCAGATCTGATGGAGTTGAGATAGATTACTGCTCTGTTATTCTACTGGAATGGTGGTTATAGAATCCACTAGACAAGTGCATTGATTATGGCTGGAGAAGAGGGCAGATACCCTTGCTGGTGCTGCTCTCTTGATCAAAAGCTAAGAAATGTGTTGTATTAGAAAAATTACAGGGGAAGATTATGAGTATGGCCGTTGGTGGGATGTCCTACAGTGGATTCAGAAGAGTAGGCGTTTGAGCTTCAAACACAGGCTATCTATCGGCTTTACCGTAATGCTACTCCTGCTACTGGTGCAGGGGGTATTTTCGGGATGGTTATTTAGAGAGAGTCGTGACCTGGGGGAGCTGGTTAAAAGGGAGGAGCTACCACTGGTACTGGAGACGATGGCACTGCGTCAACAGTTGCATCAGGTGCATGGAGCGTTACAGGGGTGGATCTTGACGCAAGATGCAACGTTTAAGTCGGAGTACCACTTCTTATGGGAGAGCATTCGAGGTAATGCAACGTTAACTCAAGACTCTAGATTGAAGCAGCAGACTGCTGCGCTACAGAACTTGCAAGATGAGGTTGTGTTGTTGGCTCATACCCTAGAGAGTCAGCCGGCGGCACGCCTGATGACACAAAAAATAGAGCCAGCGGTTGATGAGATTCAAGCTGTAATACAGCGTTTGCTGTTTCTAGAGCGTGACCGCAATGCTCAACAAGATAATTTGCTTCAGCTTAAGCAGAGTAAAATCCTACTCTATACCCTGTCCAACTTTCAGCACTCTTTTTCAGAGGTGTACGCAGAGCTGAATGCCGTATTGATTAGTGGGAAAGGGGATGGGTTGGATTACTTGGGTAACTACTGGGGTGAGAATGAGGCGGCATGGCAGGGGTTGGAGCGCTCTAATTTAATGCCGGAACAGCAGGAGCAGATGGAACGGATTCGCACGCTAAGAGGACAGTTTTTGCTGGATGCAAAAGAGATGGTGCAGTTGCGTGGTAGTGAACAGTGGAACCTTGCCTCTTGGAAGGTGAAGAGTGAAGTGGCCCCGATGTTGGCGATGGTGATTGAGTCCGTGAACCAGCTGGTTGTTCAAAGAACAGAACATATGAACCGTGGCTTCACCCAGCAGTCAGAGGTGATGAATAAGGGCAGCCGAATGGTCTGGATCTTTCTTGCCATTGCATTTCTGGTGATGTCGATTACGGCGCGTGCGGTAGCACAAGGGGTGCGTAAACCGATTCAACAGGTGCAACGTGTTTTTCAGGATATTCATGATAAGAACTACCATACTCCCATTGAGATAGAGAGTGAGGATGAGATGGGCATGCTGCTGGAGTCCTTGAAGGGGATGCGTCAGCAGCTGCTGGATGCAGAGATGGAGGAGCAGGCCCACCGAAGCGCACTGCAGAATCAAAAATTTGCATTGGATCAAGCGGCGATTGTCAGTGCAACAGACCTAGACGGCACAATCAGCTATGTGAATCAACAGATGCTGGAGCTGACCGGTTATAAGGAGGAGGAGCTATTGGGGCAAAACCACAGAATATTGCGCTCGGATGTTCATGATGTCGATTTTTATGAGAATATGTGGAAGACCATTGTTGCGGGTCTGGTGTGGCGGGGGGAGATCTGCAACTTGACCAAAACAGGGGGCAAAGTGTGGCTGGAAACGGTCATTGTGCCTTTTCTGGGAGAGGATCTCATACCGGTGCACTACATGGCGATTCGTTATGACATTACCTTGATTAAGGAGTCAGAGCAGCGTATTCGTGAAGAGCAGGAGCGTACGGTCTGCGCGAATCAAGAGCTACAGGAGTCGATGGAAGAGCTGCAAGAGACACAGCAACAGTTGGTTGAGTCTGAGAAGATGGCAGCCTTGGGTGGGCTGGTGGCAGGGGTGGCGCATGAGGTGAATACACCGCTGGGTATTAGTGTAACTGCGGCTTCCTACCTGAAAGATCAGACGAATGTGATCGTGCAGCACTATAGAGACCAGAAGATGAAACGCTCTGAGTTGGAGCGTTATATGGCCCAAGCTGAAGAGTCATCCACTATTGTGCTGGAGAACTTGATGCGAGCCAGTGCGTTGGTGAAAAGCTTTAAACAAGTTGCTGTTGATCAGTCCAGTGAGGAGTTGCGTCTATTCTTGGTGGTTGAGTATCTGGAGGATATTCTGCGTAGTCTTCGTCCCAAGCTGAAGCAGCTGCCTCATCAAGTGATGATTACCGGTGACCCAGAGATTGAGATGGTAGGGGATCCGGGAGTGTTGGCTCAGGTGATTACCAATTTGGTGATGAATGCAGTGATCCATGGGTTGGATGATGCGGTAGCAGGGGAGATCAAAATGGATGTCCATGAGCAGGACGAGAGTGTAGTGATCCAGTTCAAGGATAACGGCAAAGGGGCTCCGCCCAGTGTCGTGGATAATATCTTTGAGCCCTTCTTTACGACTCGACGGGGGGCTGGTGGTAGCGGTTTGGGGATGCATCTGGTCTATAATTTATTGAGCCAAAAAATGGGTGGAACGATCCACTGTAGTAGTGAAATTGGAAAAGGGATGCTCTTTACGCTTACACTGCCTAAACACCCCTCAAATACCCCCTCTATGGATACTTCGGACTCTTCTGATCTGTTGGAAGAGCAGGTCTAAGAGGTCTCTTACTGTTGGCACAGGATATGCATATTTCTTTGTAGTTAAAAATTAAACAGGAGAAGTTGCGATGATGAGTCAAATGAGAGAGAACCTACTGGATGCCATTGGTACCACCTATCAACAGCTGTCTAGTGCAATGGAGCGTGGCGAAGCGGTACATGCACGCAGTGCACTATCGAAGATTAAGCTATTGAAAGAGAAGCTGGTATCTGCGCGTGAAGAGGAGAAAAATCGCTACCTACATGCAAGCAACTCTGAACAGAGCTGTCTGTTATGTAAAGATGAAGATGATCACTCTGTGGTAGTTCAGGCATGGAATAGCTGCGAAGGGTGTGAAGTGACCCGTTTTCGCTCTATGGAGGCTGCTAAGCAGGCGCTACAGAGTGGTGGCTATGTCTCTATGTCAATGATTTGACAGCATCCTGTTGTTCGGTTGCCTTACCAGAGCTGTAGCGCCTCATCGCGCAGCTCATCTACGCTTTTTCCTGTCACGGACTCAATGCCAGAGTGGGGCTGAAACCCTTTGCGGAAGGTGAGTAGTCGCTTGTTTTTCTGTTGTGCTGAGGCCCCTTTTCCTGTTGCGGGGTCAATGTAGCGTGTTGCCATCCCCGCTGGGCGCGTTGGTCTCTTAACCGCTACTGTTTTCAGTGCACCCTCCATAAAACGGATCCACATCGGTAGAGCGGTGTGCCCACCAGATTCACCTTTCCCCAGTGGGTAAGGTTGGTCGTAACCAATCCAGCTAACAGCGACCAGATCGGGGTGGTAACCGGCAAACCAAGTATCCACAGCGCGGTTTGAGGTGCCAGTTTTGCCGCCAATATCCGTTCTTTTGAGTTTTTTTGCCGCTTGTGCGGTGCCACGTTGAATCACCTTCTTTAGCATCTGATCGATCAGGTAGTGTACTTGTCTATTCAGTACCCGACTCTTTTTCCCTTTTTTGCAGAGCGTGCAGTTGCTCAGCGACCCCCCTTCGATTTTTTCAATCAGATAGGGTTTTATCCGTTTGCCCCCATTGGCGAAGGGAATATAGGCGGAGGCTACCTCAAGGGGGGAGGCGGGGAGTGAACCGACGGCAAGGGTGAGGTCCTGATGCTGTTTGATCCGACTTTTTGGAAGCCCCAGTTTGTTGAGGTGGCGGAGTACCGGTTTGAATCCAACTTGTTGAAGCAGTCGAATAGAGGCTAGGTTTCTGGAGTAGATCAGCCCATCCTCCAGTAGCGTGGGGCCGTGAAAGCGGTGTCCTGAATTTTCTGGCTTCCAGGGGGGGAAGTCGAGAGAGCCTTTAAATACCAGCGGAGCATCATTCAGCAGAGTCGCAGCGGTTTTCCCTTGGTGCAGGGCCGTGCTATAAATTAATGGTTTAATGGTTGAGCCCATCTGTCGCATCGATTGAGTGACCCGGTTGAAGGGGGTTTTATTAAAGTCGGTTCCACCACTGAGTGCAACAACTGCCCCGTTGTTGGGGTTGAGTGCCACCAGGGCGCCTTGTACCCCCTGTTTGGGCGGTTTACTCTCTGTGAACTCCTCAGGGTGATCCTTCTGGCGCTTCCTCTGGCGTTGGTTAACCTCGGTTACGGTTTTTCGGAGTGAGTGAATCGCCCCTTTCTGTAGATGGGGCTGAATGGTTGTGGTGACACGGATGCCGCTCCCATAGACCGATTTTCCCAGTATACGCACCAGCTCTGCTCGTACCATCTCAGCGGCATAAGGTGCGGCTGTCTGTACGGGGATACGGTGCAACTTGGCGCTCAGTGGCCTCTTGATCGCTTTGCGATGAGCCTGTTCAGAGATTTTTCCCAGCAGTTTCATGCGGTCCAGTACGTAATTGCGGCGCTCTTTTGCGCGCTTCGGGTTACGAATAGGGTTAATGCTGGAGGGGGCCTTAGGGAGTGCTGCAATCATTGCTGTTTGTGCTAGCGTGGCCTGACTGGAAGAGACGCCATAATAGGTCTGAAAAGCGGCCTCAATACCGTAGGCGCGGTGCCCCAGAAAAACCTTGTTGAGATAGAGGGTGAGAATATCCTGCTTGCTATAGCTCTCCTCGATGCGCACTGCGAGAAATAGCTCTTTGATTTTACGCTCCCAGCTCTTCTCTCGGGTTAGAAAGAAGTTGCGGGCCATCTGCATGGTAATGGTGCTACCTCCTTGTCGTTTTTGTCCGGTGATCAGGTATTGAAAAGCTGCGCGAGCAATGCCTGTGGCATCGATGCCAGGGTGTTCAAAGAAACGCTCATCCTCTGCGGCGATGATGGCGTCGATCATTGGTTGAGGAATTTCGGAGAAGGTGAGTGGTGTACGGTGCTTTTCACCAAACTCGGCAATCAGTGATCCATCGCGTGCCAGTACCCGCAGAGGGGTCTGCATCTGAATATCCTCAATCTCCTGTTGGGAGGGGAGAGCCGGGAGGATACGGTTATCGATATAGTGCCAGAGGATGCCACCTGCAATCAGCGGTAGCGTGGAGAGGAGCAGGAGCAGGAGTCGCATCTATGTATTACAGTTCGCTACTCTCTTCAGCTTGTCGTTGTTCCCGTTTTTGTTGACGCAATTGCTTGGTTTGCTCTTGTAACACCTTACGTACCACACGGTCCTGGTCATCATCATGCATGTGTGCGAACTCAATGGCCACCTTCCAAGGTCCGTTAGAGTCCTGATTATTGGGAAAGGATTTAATAACACGGGAGACTGTGCGTATTGCAACATGTTCTGGAATAAAGGTGATCTTAAGGTCGAGTAGGGTGCTTGCGGCCAGCTCCTCTTGGCTATAGATCATTGCGCCACCACCACTGATGTTGATGGGCATCAGCACGTTGGGTGGGGTTCCATTGTTTGGGTTAAGAGACTTCTGCACCTCCAGTTCGCGCAAGATTAGATTGATTTTCTGGTTCATCAGATCCAGCAGATGTCCCATCTGCAGGTCTGTTGAGGTCAAGGCAGAGACTCCGTCCTGAATCTGTTTATTCATCTTGACGGTTTCTGAGTCGATGCTCTCTGCGGGAATTTTGGATTGAATGGCAGTTGCCAGCTGGTGGGCCTCATCCTCGCTTAATATGCTTAACTGTATCAGTGCCTCAAGGTCAATTCTGAAATGTTTGCGTTCCTGTCCCATGACTATTATTGCTCCAACCTTACTTCTTCAAAATAATTTCAACACGACGGTTGGCAGATCGCCCCATCGAATTTTGATTGTCTTCAATCGGGTCCACATCGGCGTGCCCCTCTGCCTGAATGCGGTCTGCGAGATCAGGCTCATACTCCATCAATTTATGTAGTACTGCAGTGGCGCGTATGCTGGAAAGCTCCCAGTTGGAGCTGAACTCATCATTAGAGATGGGGATGTCATCAGTATGTCCAATGACCTGGATTCGCCCCTCCATCTTAGCCAAATTTTTTGCGACCTTCTTTAGGGTGCCGAAGATGGCGCGATTGAGTCGGGCCTTTCCGGTCTGGAATGCGGCCTTGTCCTTGAGGCGAATGAAGATTATATTCTCGCTCCCATGCACCTCAACCTGCCGCAGAAAGCTCTCCAGCTTCAGGGATTTTTTGATTTTTTTGGTGTCCTCCTGAGTCTGTTTGGCCTTCTCATCATTGTCGCTCTCTCCATCAGAACCAGACTTTTGGGAGAGGATCTTTTTTGAGATCACGCTGGTGGTCTCCTGTCTGACTACGTCTTTGGTGGTCTTCTTGGTGACATTAGGAGACCATTTGAGTGCAATGATCGAGGTGCCCATTGGGGTGTTGTGGGCAATCACCTCATTCTGTACACCAAAGGCCTTATCCATTCCGGCAACCACCTTCTTCATCTTTTTGGCATCAATGGTTGCGAAAGAGAGTAGCAGTACAAAGAAGCAGAGTAGCAGTGACATCAGGTCACCAAAGGTGGCCAGCCATGCCGGTAGTCCGGCGGGACACTTCTTTTCTGGAGCATCAGCCATCTGCAGTTACTCTTCGTGTTCCGCACGTTGCTTGGAGGGGATATAGTTCAGTAGGGATGATTGCAGTACGCGTGGGTTGAGTCCCTCCTGAATGCCGGCAACCCCCTCAATGATAAGCGCCTTTTGGATGCGCTCCTGTTCGGTACGCAGCTCCAGCTTTTTCGCAATCGGGATTGCAATCAGATTGGCAACCAGCGCACCATAGAGTGTGGTGAGCAGGGCAACCGCCATTGCAGGGCCGATAGCGGCGGGGTCGCTCATGTTAGCCAGCATCTGCACCAGACCAATCAGCGTACCCACCATCCCCATTGCCGGAGCGAGGTCCCCCCAAGACATGAATAGCTTCTGTGCGATCTCATGGCGCCCGAGTGTCAAAATCATATCGGAGCTGAGTTTAGAGGTTACCGTGTGTGTGTCCTGCCCATCAACGCCCATCTGTAGTCCGGAGCGGAGAAACTCGCTCTCGATACTATCCATCATCCCTTCCAGTGCAAGCAGCCCCTCTTTTCGTACCACCTGAGCAGCTTCAACAATTTGGGTGATCAGGTCGATATTTTCGGTCTCTTTATAGAGAAATGCCTTGGCTGCTGTCCCCCAAGCCCCAAGAAATTGTGCCAAGGTGAACTGCATCATTACCGCAGCAAGAGAGCCACCAATCACGATGACCAGAGAGGGGGCGTTAACAAACATCCCGATCTCTCCACCGAGGAGGATGGTGACAACAACCAGTACCCAAGCGAGAACGATTCCTACAAGGCTTGCAATATCCATAAATTTTTTGAGACTTTGAGTAAAATTCGAATTTTAGTGGAGAGAATATCCGTTCTCTAGTAATTGTGATACATTATCGGCAAGAGTAAGATTAAATCCAACCATTTTATTATCGTTTTATGAATGATCGCTTGAATCGATACTTGTTCTTCCGTCTATTGGAAGATATAGTTGATGCAAAAGTGAGCCCGATATTGTAAGGAGTATTTGATGCAGTCAGCACAGGCAGTTGCAGGTCAGACAGGAGGTGATCTGTATGGCACCAGTGTTCAAGATCAGTATCTTGTGTTTACCTTAGGGGGGAAGCAGTACGGTGTTGATTTAATTAAAGTGCAAGAAATTAAGGAGTGGGAAGAGCCCACCCCCATGCCCGGTACGCCGAATGAGGTGCGCGGGGTGTTGAATTTACGTGGTGTTGTGGTGCCCATTGTCGATATGCGCTTGCGATTCGATATGAGCGATGCGGGGTTCACCCGTGAAACAGTCATCATTGTCACTCGGATTCAGGGGCGCGCAGTTGGCTTGGTGGTAGACTCGGTTTCTGACGTGATCTCACTCTCTGAGGGGCAATTTAAGAAAGCGCCGACGGTAGAGGGGTTTGATGACCACCATATGAAGGGCATTGCTGCGCTGGATGACGGTATGGTTATTTTGCTAAATGCAGATAATTTACTGTCTGTTGAGGCATTGCAGCTGTAGTGAGATATACTGTATCTAAGTAATATCAACGTTAAACGACTGTGTAAGCGTTTGCACAGGACCTTTTAAGTGTAAAGAGAGTAAGAGAAGAAGAGATGGCAAAAATACTGATTGTGGATGACTCGGTTTCAATGAGACAGATGGTGACGTTTACTCTGGAAGGGGTAGGGCACGAAGTGGATCAGGCTGAGGACGGTGTACAAGCACTGGATATGGCAAAAGGACAGCAGTACGAGATGGTGCTTACCGATGTCAATATGCCGAATATGGACGGTATTGAGATGACACGCCAGATGAGACAGGTGGATGGCTATCAGTTTTTACCTATCCTGACGCTGACTACAGAGGCATCCGATGACAAGAAGATGGCTGGGCGTGATGCGGGAGCAACAGGTTGGATTGTAAAACCTTTCAGCCCTGATAAATTATTGGCTACAGTGAATAAACTATTGGGCTAATAGCCAGAAATGGTCCAAATATGAGTCACCCAAACGTAGGGTGGCATGTCGTATATTGAAGGTGGCTAAATCTTAGGAGATCGTGATGGCGATTGATATGGAGCAGTTTCGGCAGGTTTACTTGGAAGAGAGTTTTGAGGGGCTTGAGATTATGGAATCTGGGCTGCTAGAGCTTGATCCAGGCAAGGCAGACTCTGAAGAGATCAACACGATTTTCCGAGCGGCACACTCTATTAAAGGGGGGAGTGCGACCTTTGGGTTTAAAGAGGTTACTGGGTTTACCCATATCATGGAGACCCTATTGGATCAGATGCGCTCTGATGAGCGCGAGGTTACCCCTGCGATTGTCGATCTGCTGTTACGCTCTGTAGATTGCTTGCATGAGATGTTTGTTGATCTTAAGGCGGGTGATGCCATTAATCAAAGTCGTGTAGATGGGGTGCAAGAGGAGTTGGAGCGGATGCTCGGTGGCGAATCTGCAACAACGGCTAGTGCAGGCCCAGACTCAGAGGCAGCAGATGGAGCTGCAGCTGTAGCTGTCACCGAAGGTTGGGAGATCGTGTTTGTTCCATTTGCAGGGATGTTGAAGACCGGTAATGAACCACTACGTATTCTCCGTGCACTACGAGAGTTAGGAGAGTTAGAGGTTGTTGTGGAGCGTGATCAAGTCCCAACACTAGAGCATTTACAGCCAGAAGAGTGTGCTTTGGGTTGGAAACTGCGGCTCAAGGGGGCGGTGGCACGAGACGAAGTTACAGAAATTTTTGAGTGGGTAGAGGATGATTGCGAGCTGAGCCTGACTGAGATTAGCGCAGGGCATGTTGCTCAAGAGCAGAGTCAACAGCAAGTAGCAGATGCCAGTCAGTCGGTTGTTGCGGCTGCCCCTAAAGAGGCGGGTGCTACGCGCAAAAAAGCGAGTGGTGGAAACAAACAGCAGAGCTCCTCTATTCGTGTTGCCATCGAAAAAGTGGATGCTTTGGTTGATATGATTGGTGAGCTGGTAATTACTCAGTCAATGCTGAGTCAGATTGGTGATAATTTCACCGTTGACATGATTGAGCGTATGCGTGAGGGGCTAGCACAGCTGGAGCGCAATACGCGTGAACTGCAAGAGAGTGTGATGCAGATTCGTATGTTGCCGATTAGTTTTGCCTTTAACCGTTTTCCACGTGTGGTGCACGACCTGAGTGCTACGCTCGGTAAAAAAGTCGAGCTGGTTGTCAGTGGTGAAGGAACCGAGCTGGATAAAACTGTTTTGGAGCAAATTGGTGACCCTCTGGTTCATCTAGTGCGTAACTCTATTGATCATGGTATTGAACTGCCTGATGTGCGTGTTGCCAATGGTAAGCCTGAGGTAGGTACCGTGAATTTGAATGCCTATCATCAGGGTGGAAATATTGTAATTGAGGTCTCAGATGATGGTGCAGGGCTGAATAAGCAGGCCATTCTTAATAAAGCAACTCAACAAGGGCTGATTGAGGAGGGGGAGCACCTGTCTGATGCTGATGCCTTTGACCTACTGTTCCGCCCAGGTTTCTCAACCGCGAAAGAGGTGACAGATGTCTCCGGACGTGGTGTGGGAATGGATGTGGTTAGAAGAAATGTACGTACCTTGGGGGGCAATGTGGAAGTCACATCCAACCCTGGTGTGGGGTCTACCTTTATCGTACGCCTACC
This sequence comes from Gammaproteobacteria bacterium, assembly GCA_018648825.1. GTDB lineage: Bacteria > Pseudomonadota > Gammaproteobacteria > Thiopontia. Next base: position 1,360 of record JABGQL010000131.1, on the reverse strand, counting down.
ACTCACACTCGCCATTCTGGATGGACAGCTGCTGCGTATCGGTAATGAGATCTTTATTATTCCGCTGGTCTCTATTATTGAATCTATACAGGTCAATATGGAGTTCGTGAACTCCATTGCTCATCAGGCAGAGGTCTATCAACTGCGTGAAGAGTACCTGCCTATTATTCGACTGCATGATCGCTTACAGTTGGATGAGGGGAATAAGGATCTGGAGAATGGTTTGCTGGTGGTTGTTGAGGCAGACGGTAAGCGTGCAGCGCTGATGGTGGATGACCTGTTGGGTCAACAGCAGGTGGTGATTAAAAGTTTAGAGACCAATTTCCATAAAATGATGGGGATTTCTGGGGCCACTATTTTGGGAGACGGTACCGTTTCTCTAATTCTAGATGTGGCAGGGCTGATGAATGACAGTGTTGTTAATGCGGCCGTACAGACTATGGGAAGCGCATCGGGTAAAGGTAATTCAGGTCAGCAAAACAGTCCTGTGATTCACTGATGCGAAAGATTGCGGTTGTTAACCAGAAGGGTGGTGTTGGAAAAACCACCCTGACTGGGAATCTTGCTTATGCGTTGGCAAAGCAGGGGAAGCGTGTATTGCTTATCGATATGGATCCACAGTCCCATTTAGCCGCTAGCTTAGGTGTGGTGGATCGTGGACTGTCCGGCATAGATCGCGTATTGATCAATCAGGAGCCGATGGAAAAACATGCAGTTCTGGTTCGAGACAACCTGAATTTGATTCCAGCAGGAAAAGAGCTGGGGATGTTGGAGAAGCGTTGCGACCAAAAAGGGGTAGATGGTTGGTCCGGAACTTTATTGAAAGAGGCCTTGGAGCGTTCACAAATACAGAGTGATTTTTTGATTATTGACTCTCCACCCTCATCCGGTGTATTGGTTGTCAATATTCTCTACGCTGTTGAAGAGGTATTGATTCCTGTGACCGGTGACTATCTGGGGCTGCAAGGACTCTCTTATCTGATAGGAACCTTGAGAAATTTCGAGCAGTCATTGGGGCACAAGTTGCGACGTAATTTGGTGATGTCTCGCTTTCAGAAGCGGCGCAGACTTGCGCGCGAGGTGAGGGATAAGGTGCAGAGCTACTTCCCTGGTGAACTGTTAAAGACCCCGATTCGTGAATGTGATGCGCTGGCTGAGGCACCAGGTTTTGGAAAAAGTGTAATAGAGTATCGTTGGCATGCGCCAAGTTCTAGAGACTTCAAGTCACTTGCGAAAGATTTACTTCAAGAGCGGACCTATTCTTAGAGCAATGTCTACACAGATAATTTTAGGAGATCAGTATGGGAAACGGTGAGATGATCGGTCATGATCCCTTGGCTTGGATCAAAGAGGAGCCTAA
>JABGQL010000086.1 GCA_018648825.1 Gammaproteobacteria bacterium | reverse complement strand
GCCGGAGTGGGGTTCACGCCCACTGGATTAAATGACCTTGCCTGGCCGCACTACTTATAGCGTTTCAATCTATATTTACATCCCATTATATCCACATTGAGTATCCAGTGACAGCATAACAGAGGCTTTCTTGTAGAAAACCTGTGTTATTCACTTATAACTCGCTATTTTATGGAGACACCTTTTAGTGATTAACTACTGCTTCAGCACGTCTCTTGGCAATGGCTTCACGCCGTTCTTCTACCTGTTTTCTATGCACCTCATAGCCCGCCGTTGGATTGGGTTGTACAGGCACCCCAAAATAACCATGACGCAGAGGATAGGAGCTACTATTCCAGCCACTGTCTCCATAGTAATCACCACGCCAGTCACCATCAAAATCGGTATCCATATCGGTATGTGCACGACCATTGGCATTGATGGTCATCGTGAATGAACCATCCATATCGGTTCTGCCACGTCCATAGCCTCGACCTCGTCCATCATGGTAACCAGAGCCATCAAAGTTGCTCCAGCCATCCCAACGATCATTGTTACCTCCATACCACCCCATCACTGAAGTGGTTACAAGCGCCAGTACGATGGCTGCGATTCCTTTTCTCATGACATTTCTCCTTGTATCCAGCATGCAATCCAAAAAATGACCACCTATACCGTTATCGTATTATTGATTACTAATATGTAAAATCAAAATTAAAGAGAATTTGGTCTTACTGATAAAGTGAGATAATCACCCTTCCAGAATAGAAAAGCCCTCCTGCAATGGTGATCACAGGAGGGCTTTTTTGAACCAGGCAGAACTTATCCAGCACGATGTCCAGAATAGGAATTTTCAGACTGATCTTTAATTAACTCTTTGAATGCCATAAAGATGTTACGCCCTAACCAGATGAGAGAGACGACACCCAGCAGCGCAATTATCATTGCATCCAAGTCGTGTTGAATATTGAACATATCGATCTCCAGAATTTTTGAAAGTGGTAATGAGTTTTTAACCTCTTTTCTACGCTTTCAATGATAGTGGAGTGCCCCTTGAGCGACCATACGCAAAACTACGTATTTTGCGTTGAATCAATTTTTACCCCCCTTCAGCACCAATTCAATGGCCTTGTAAGTTGCCGCCTGTGCAACGGCTGCCGTGACCATCACACTAGAACCATATCCAAAGGCGCAGTCGAGAGATAAACCGGCTACACCGGGCTTACAATAAGAGACCTCCCCCTCCACAGAGGGGTAGCGCTGTTGCTCTGTGGAGTAGACACAGGGCACTCCAAAGTTACGCTTGGGATTACGCGAGAAGTTGTAGTTACGCCGTAACTCAGAGCGCACCTTGGCTGCCAGTGGATCATTGTGCGTTTTTGAGAGATCACGAATGGTCACTTGGGTAGGATCAAGCAGCCCTCCAGCACCCCCTGTAGAGACGATTTTGATCTTGTTGCGACGACAATGGTAGATCATCTGCGCTTTGGCATTGATACCATCAATCGCGTCCACCACGCAATCATACCCCTGCTCTAGCAGTTCACGAATATTCTCATGACTGAGATCCAGCTGTAGCGGCTGACAGACACAATCTGGATTGATCTGTAGGATACGTTCACACATCACCGCCACTTTGGGCTGCTCCAGCGTACTCTCCAGCGCGAGAATCTGGCGATTGGTATTACTGCGGGCCACGGTGTCACTATCGATCAGGGTAATCTTGCCTACCGCAGAACGAGCCAGACTCTCTGCCACCCAAGAGCCTACGCCACCGATGCCGACCACACAGATATGTGCCTGTGACAATCGCTTTAGCCCCGACTCACCGTAGACACGAGAGAGCGCACTAAAGCGTTCAGAAAAATAGGAGGCAGAATCGGTGGAGGGTTCAGACATGGCGCAGTATGCTATCTATTGAAAAGCGTACAAGGATACCAAATCACCACCATTTGATAAGCCATCAATCTGATATAATTGAATATATTTGATTATTCAAACAGAGAGATCCACCAGAGAAACTCACTAGGGAAACCCATGAAAATCCACTTTAACCATAATGCCCGAGGAGAGCTGAACAATGGTGAGCTAGAGCAGCTCGACCCCATTGAGGTCCGTGTCACCAACCTTGAACTCTCTCTTTTCTCCATGATTTGGCTGGTCTTCAAATTCATGCTCGCCTCTGTGATTGCCACAGCAATTATGGCTATTCTGCTGATGCTGGTGGGTGCTGCCTTCAACCTCAACTTCCACAGCTTTCATAGTCTGCGACTTTGAGACGACTGCTCCGCTTTCTAAAGAGATCGCAGCCCGTTGCAGCTGCACTCTATCGGGTTCTGTTACTGTTGCCACTGCTCTCTGGAGAGATGGTACTGTCGATGATCTCGATTGCTGGACTCACGCTAACCACCCTCCCCCCCTTCTCACAGCTCTTCCGCAAACGACAACAACCACAGCTGGAGCAGCGCATTGAGAAACAGATCTTTGATGAGCGGCTCTCCAGCGCCATTCGCAATGAGCTGGAAAAGGCAGCTCAGCTACTGCCTACAGAACCCACCCATCGATTTGAGGAGGAGATTGCCGATGCAGAGTGGGAAGAGAGCACCATTACTGCAACTACAGAGTCGGAGCCAGAACCGCTCTTGGAACCACTCTTGGAACCACTTTTGGAGGAGGCTCCACCACTACCCAACTATCCACGCTATACGGCAGATTGGCTAACTGAGGAGGAGCCATCATTCCCACACTATCCTCAACTTGAGATTGACCTATTTGCCACCCCCAAGAACGCTCTGCCACACTATCCACAAGCCAAACTGGATCTGCTAGTAGATCCCCCTCCTACCTTTCCCGACTATCCATCCATCCAGATCGATCTACTGGCGGTACAAAAACAGTCACTCCCTACCTACCCAACCATTGAGCTGGATCTACTGGGTGAAAGCAGCGATAAGACCGCCTTTGAGGAGGAGGATACAGAGGCCATTGAGGAGCCAGACGAAGATCACAACTGGCTTCCAACCCGTGAAAGGGCCGATGCACTGTTTGCCGTCTGTCAACTCTACAGCCGACTGGATGAGGGAGGGATTCCCCTCTCTATTCTGATCGGAGAGTCCGAGGAGGATGAGCTGTTCCAACTCTCCAGCGAATCGCTCGATGGGGCAATGGCCCTCAAGGAGGAGATTGATACACTCTGCTCTGTATTTGGGTTTGACTCCCCTCAACAGCTATTTGACCACCTTTTCTACTGTAGCATCAGCCCCGACCGCAGTGAACGGCTCAATGGCCTACTCTCTTCTATTACCCCACTGGTGATGGAGAGCATGATGATTATTGATGAGGATGAGCGAACCATCCTCTATCAACAGATTTTTGAGCGGTTACTGGAGGGAAGTGAGTTCCTCTCTTCAGAGCAGGGGGCGTTATTTGAAAAGTGGCATGAGGAGTTTATCCCACCAGAGGAGCCTGAGCTAGAGAGCGAAGAGGATGAGCCTGAACAGAGCGTTTCAGAACCACTGCCCAGCACCGAAGAGCGCATCGCCACAGCCTTGGAGAACCTGCAACGCCAACAAGAGTTGGAGCTGAATACCCCAGAGCAGATTGAACGCTCTGCGCTGAAACAGGAGCGGGCGAAGTTATCCAAAAAACGTAAGGTCAAGCGTATCGATACCCTCTCCAAACAACAGGGGCTACCGCTCGAAAAGCTACTGGATGATGAGCAAGGTGACAAGGCCGAGAACCAACACCTGCTGGAGCTGCTGCTCTCTGCCCGCAGTGAACCCGCTGAGGAGTACACTCACCACAGCAGCTACCTGCACGGCACCCCCGCAGATCTGTTGATTGAGTCACTATTACGGATCAAGCTACAGAATCGCACCTGCAGCCTCTATATGGAGTTCCGTCATCTGGAGTCGTATGAGGCCATCCAGCAACAGATCTTCGACACTCTAGGAAAAGAGTTTGGCCCTACCGTCATCCAAAATCACCGCAGCTCCATCGAGCAACATATCGAGTGGGCCAGTAGCAGCAGTCGTCCTCACTGTAGCAACAGCACACTCTCCCTACAGAGAGAGTTGTGAGTCGCATCGTTAAGCTCTCTCTACTGCTACTCTCCCTCTCTCTGCTGAGTGGGGCTTACTTCAGCTACACCCTGTTTCTGGAGGCGGCTCTGCTGAAAGGAGCACACAACACCCTGCAGCAGCGTCACAAGCGCACCCAACAGGCGCTGAAAAAGAGTAAGCAAGCGTTAAAACAGACCCAAAAGTCACTGAAGAGCAGCCAGCAGAAGTTGGCGAAGATCGAGTCCAACCGCCCCAAAGGGGTACGTAAACTCGCAACCAAGGCCTCAAAAATCCCACTGATTGGGACCATCGCCAGCGTAGGTTTGATCGCTGCCGATGCTGTAGAGGCGGCAACCGAATGTTACCAAGAGCAAACGCAGTGCAAAGAAGATTTAGAGACGCTATACCAAGAGGGGAGAGAGCTGATATCCTCGGAGGAGTAATGAAAACTCTACCCCCACCTTCCCCCGGCAAGAGGGAAGGCGTTACAACAGGGGGAGAGTATCTACATTACTGTGCCGCTGCTGGGGCAGCTGTAACAGGTGCTAAGTAACACTGACCAGAGAAGGTGCTCTCCTTCTCTTTATGTCCACGAATCCGCAGGTAAGGGGATGGATCATAGTGCATGCTACCCAATACCCGACCCGTAGCCGCCTCAATCGAGCTGGTTTCGGTCTTAATGATATCCCCACCCACCATCTTGCGGTAACGGTAGTTGGAGTGTGTTGGGGTGATCTCCCACTGCTCAACAATACGGTCACTGTTGTAATAGGTCAGCGCACGTACATTGCGAGAGCTCTGATCCGGCACGGAGACCTTCACATCTGTGGTCTGGGTCACCTCATTGGTCTTGGTGTTGATCTCATCCATACTACAGATCAAGTCGGTATTCTCTGCCTGCACCCCCTGTGTAGCCAGTGTCATCGCAGCCAGTAATAGTCCGGTGGTTTTTTTCATTTTTCATCTACTCCTTTAGTGATCGCTTGTTATTATTTCTGATTATTATTTCTGGTTATTATTTCTTGAGGATAGCGTTTTTAATCCCGTTTTGTCCAGTAGTCTGCATTCTGTGGTACTACCCAGCGTACCCCGCCTTTCGGATTTTCCACATCCCCTTGGTAGCGGGGAATCAGATGCACATGCAGATGAGGGATCGACTGTCCGGCAAACTCCCCGTTATTGATACCGATATTGTAGCCATCTGGATTGAATTCAGCATCCAACACCTGCTTGGCCTTCTGAATCGCCGCAGAGATCGCAGCCTGCTCCTCCAGCGTCAAATCAAAAAAGGTAGGCGCATGGCGCTTGGTCAGAATCAAGGTATGGCCCGGAGAGACCGCAAAACCATCACGGATGGTATAGGTGAGATCACACTCATCCATAATCCGCTCTGGCGGCAAGGTGCAGAGAAAACAGTCATCTTGTCTATTCATAATATAGGAGGATACCCAGAGGCCATCAACGTGGCAACCTTAACGAGAATAGCGCCGCCACCAGCACCATCCCCGCAGACCACCAGAGACACCCCTCTAACCCCTGCAGTTGGTAGATCCAACCAGAGAGCAGCGTACCCAATAGTCGTCCACCCGCATTGGCCATATAGTAAAAACCAACATTGGTCACCACCTGATCACGGTCGGAATAGGCGAGAATCAGGTAAGAGTGAAGCGCTGAATTGAGCGCAAAGATTCCCCCAAAAACGGCCAACCCTACAATCACCACCAAACTGGCATCCCATCCCGCACTCAGCCCCCAGGCGATAGCCAGCGGAACCAGCGCCAACAGCAGCGCGACACGCTGTGTGGTCTCCCCACCCGGTTGTACATTAAAACGGCGCAGCAGCAACGGAACCATCGACTGCACCACGCCATAGCCCACCACCCAGAGGGCGATAAAGCCCCCCACTTGTTGGTGCTCCCACCCCAGGTTGCTCACCAAAAACAGCGGCAGTGCCACCACAAACCAGATATCGCGTGAACCAAAGAGGAAGAATCGAGCGGCCGATAGCCAGTTGATCGCCTCAGTACGAGAGAAGAGCTGGGAAAATTTGGGCTTGCTCTGTGATCGTCCCAACCCACGTGGCAGCAACAGCCAAATCATCAACAGGGTCAGTGATAGTAGCCCCGCCAACAGCAACAGCGCCACCTGAAAGCCAACCAGCGACAGCAGTAACGCTCCGAGAAAGAAGCCTGCCCCCTTCAGGGTGTTCTTGGAGCCGGTCAGCAACGACACCCACTTGAATAGGCGTGCGTTCCCCCCCTCCTTAGGCAACATCAGCTTAACGCTCGCCTTGGCACTCATCTTATTCAGGTCTTTGGCAATCCCAGAAAGCGCCTGTACCCCCATCACATAGGGGACCGAGAGCCATGCCGCCGGAACCGCCAACATTGAAAGCGCCACCACCTGCATCCCCATACCAATCTGCATGGTGCGGTTCAGGCCGATACGCGCACCGATCCACCCTCCCAGCAGATTGGTCACCACCCCGAAAAACTCATAAAAGAGGAAGAGCATGGCGATGGAGAGTGGGCTATAACCGAGCTGGTGAAAATAGAGCACCACCAGCATGCGTATTGCGCCATCCGTCAGGGTAAAGCCCCAGTAGCCCAGCGTAACCAGTAGATAGTTGCGCAAACCGTACTCTTGATCGGGCTGTCGCTTCATTCGTCCAGCCACGCTTTGGGAACATTTATCAGATCTTCAGGGCGATCAATGTCAGTGACGGTTGGCAGAGCCTTCCAACTCACCCCGTGCTGATTCAGCACCGCTTCTGTCTGCGTCATCACCCGCTCGCTACTCCAGTCGATCCCCTCAAACAGCTGCGGTAAGGAGCCGCGCATTGCGATCAATACGTAGCCACCATCTTCCGCTGGAAGCAGTACCACCTCAACCTGCTGTAGTGCCTGATCAACCTGTTGTAGTCGCTCTCTATCCAGTTGAGGGCAGTCACACCCCATCAGTATCACACTCGAATATTGCTGTAGTGCCTGATCTATGGCCAGTGACATACGCTGTCCGATATCTCCAACGTGCTGCTGCTGTAGCCTCACCCCCATCTGCTGCAACTGCTGAAAATCGGGATGAGTGCAGTCTGGCGCACAACAGAGCGTCACCTCCCCCACCCCAGAGGCGACTGCCTCCTTTACCATCCATCGGGTCATGCGCTGCTGTAGACGGGCTGCACCCTGCGCACCCAACGCCGGAATCAGACGGGTCTTGACGGCACCTGCAACGGGCGCTTTGGAAAAAACCAGCAGTGCGGTACTCATCGATACCACCTTGCCAGACGTTGTGGGGAGACCCCAACCCAGTAGGCAAAACGCAGCCACCACATCAGCAAAATGGTTGGTATCACACCTCTCTGCTCCCAACGACGGCTAGAGGTTATCAATATCGTGGGGATACAGCATGGGGGGGAGATTTGGCGCAGCTGTTTACTCAGTGCGATATCCTCCATCAAGGGAATCTCTGGATACCCCCCTAGCTGCTCAAACAGGGGACGAGAGAGGAAGATCCCTTGATCCCCGGTCGCAACACCACTCCAACAGGAGCGTCGATTGATCATCCACTCCACCACTCGCAGTAGTGGGGTCTGCCCACTCAAACGCAGATTAAAACGACCCCACTCTGCCTGCTGTAACTGCTGTTCAATCTGCTCTGCTGCATCAGGGGGGAGTTGGGTATCGGCATGAAGAAACCAGAGTATCGTCCCCGTTGCCACTGCTGCACCTCGATTCATCTGTTTGGCCCGCCCGGCCTCAGAGACAATCACTTGGTCCACATAGGGGGTAGCCAAGCTTACTGTGTGATCTCTGCTCCCCCCATCAACAAGAATCACCTCCCCCCCCTGTTTTCGCAAGGGCTGCAGCGGCTGCAACATCTGGATAATGCCCTCCGCCTCATTGAGTGCCGGAATGATGACCGAAATCAACCCAGTGCACCGCCACAGCTGGAACCCTGCCCTGCGGTACATCCATAACAGTGGCCTGCAACCTGAATCGGGCGCTGCTGCAGAGAGTGGGTCAACAGGTCTCGCAGGTGGAGCGGATGACTCGCCTCACTGCGCAGCGGCATCTTCAACATCTGGTTAAAATCACAGTCATAGAGGGTCCCCTGCCAATCCACGCTGACCAGATTACGGCACATCACCGTCTCTAAATTTTGTGATTGATGAGACGACTGCAACAACTCCATATACCCCTCAAACTCCCCTTTTGAGAGCAGCACGCTGCCGAAACGGTGAATGGGCAGATTAGCTATGGTCAACAAGCGGTTAAAACAGACCCCATACTGCTCTTCCAGCACCCGCTTATAGTCCAGTTCCAGTGAGGCTTGCGGTGGAGGTAGAGTTGCCCCTTGCGGGTTGTAGACCAGATTGAGTATGCGCCCGCTCTCTGGATCGCCATACCCCAACTGGTTCAGTTGTTGCAGTCCTCGAATATTAGCATCGAAGGTCCCCTTACCACGCTGTGCATCTACATTCTCCTGTAGATAGCAGGGCATTGAGGCAACCACCTCTACCCGATGATCAGCCAGAAATTGGGCTAGATCATGCTGCTCTGGCTCCTCCAGAATCGCCAGATTGCAACGGTCAATCACCTGTATACCGAGCGCACTAGCCGCCTCAACCAGTGAACGGAAGTGGGGATTCATCTCCGGTGCCCCACCAGTCAGGTCCAGCTGCTGAATCTCACCCTGCTCCAACACCCGAATCACCCACTCAATATTCTGCTGATCCATCATCTCGGTACGCTTCGGCCCTGCATTCACATGACAGTGCGTACAGCTCAAGTTACAGCGATAGCCCAAATTCACCTGTAGCTGATGCAACACACTACGCTGAAGGGGGGGGAAGTCGATTTTCTTTAGATGGGGTGTAGTATCAAGCATAATGGGGAGGAGGCATTCTCTATTGCGATCAAAAATCAGCCACTATTCTAGCAGCCCTCACCCCTTCACAAAATTAAGAGGAGCCCTGAATTGAATATATTTCATTGAGTCAAAACCGGAGCACGCTATACTCAAAAAACAGATCCTTTTAGGCTCCCCAGAACAATCACAACACCATGACCTTTCAGACAAGACTTATCTCATCGATCGGTGGAATCTTGATTCTCGCCTTTGTGGCTCTGGAGTACACCACCTATCGACACACCATCCACAACGGTTTGGATAATCTCCGGCAACAGGCTGAAGAGATCCGAGGGATTTTGATGTCGATGACCCGCATCTACCACCACCAATTTATGGACAGTGGTATCGAGCTCACCGAGAAGACCGTCGGCTTTCTCCCCGCTCACGCCTTGAATAGAATCTCTAAACAGTTCACCGAGTGGAGCAGTACAGGACTCAGTTTTAACAATGTCTCCAACACCCCACGTAACCCATTACAAAAAGCGGATAGCGCGGAAAAAGAGGCGATCACCTTTTTCGAAAAGAACAGAGAGGAAGAGGTGCTATTTAGGCCCTTTGAGGACCAACACGGAGAGCAGTTCTATCTCTATGCCCGTCCTATCTGGGTTGAGACCTACTGCCTCAACTGTCATGGCAAACGCAATGATGCCCCACAACCGATTCAAGACCTCTATCAAACCGCCTTTAACTATAAAGCTGGCGATCTCCATGCCATTCTCAGCATTAAGTTACCCACTAAAACCGTACACCAACAGGCGCAGGAGCACTTCTTACAGAACCTTCTACTCCATACCACAGGCTTATTAGCCATTTTCTTATTCACCATTTTTCTTGTAAAACGTTATCTCTCTAACCCCCTCACAGAGATTACCGAGGGGATGCAGTCTGTGATTGATGATGCCTACCGACATGAGCTGAATGGTCTGGGAGGAGAGTTCCGCAAGCCAGCCCAGATCTTTAATACCATGAGCCATAAGATCAGTAACCAACAGGATGAGCTGAAGGAGATGGTCGATTCACTGGATCATCGGGTAAAACAGCGCACCATGGAGCTGGATGCAAAAATCAAGGAACTGACCTTGACCCGCAATGAGCTGATCCAATCGGAGAAGATGGCCTCATTGGGGCGGCTCGTTGCCGGTTTTGCTCATGAGATCAACACCCCTATTGGGGTTGCCAACAGTGCTGCTTCCTACCTAGAGGAGAACACGCAGAGCCTGCAAAAGCTAGTTAGCCGTGATGAGGTGAGCGAAGAGGAGCTAGAGGCATGCATTGGACCGATGAGCGAATCTGCCCAATTGGTTCAGTCCAACATCAAACGTGCATCACAACTGATCTCCAGTTTTAAGCGAACCGCCATTGATCAGAGCAACGAAGAGCGCCACCTCTTCAATGTACGCGAGGCCATTCATGATGTTGTCAGCAGCCTACATAATAAATTCAAGCGAACCTCAATCAAGATAACCATTAACTGTAGCGATACTTTCTCAACTTATGGTAATCCGGGAGAGCTGGAGCAGCTTATCACCAATCTGATGGTCAACAGTCTGATTCATGGTTTTGATAATGGTGAGAAGGCTGGAGAGATCACCATTGATGCCTACCAAGAGGATCAGCAGTTCACCTTGGTTTACCACGATAACGGAGCAGGAATGGAGAGCGAACAGCTCAACCATATTTTTGAACCTTTCTTTACCACCAACCGACAGTTTGGCGGATCTGGGTTGGGACTCTATATCTGTTATAACTTGGTTGTCAGCCAACTTAAGGGTACGATTGGATGCGAAAGTCATAGTGGCACAGGGACGACATTCAATATTCACTTTCCACTCAAGGAAACAGCTGATGAAAATCATTCGTAACCGACCATCCAAGCCTGAACTTGGAGCGAGTGCCCTACACCAAGAGTTACCACCCCCACCACCTTGGGTCGTACTTCTGGTCGATGACGAACCCGATGTACTCTCAGTCACTCGACTGGCACTAAAGAACTTTAGCTATGAAGGGCGCAGCCTACATTTTTTGGAGGCACGCAGTGCAGCCGAAGCACGTGAACTGCTCGCTACAGAGACAGAGGAGGTTGCGCTCGCCCTCATTGATGTAGTGATGGAGAGTGATAATGCCGGACTGGAGCTGGTAAACCACATCCGCAATGAACTAAACAACTCCAATACCCGAGTCATCATTCGAACAGGACAACCCGGTGCCGCCCCAGAACGTGAAGTGGTAGACCGCTATGACATCGATGACTACAAAGATAAAACAGAGCTGACAACCACCAAGCTCTACACCACCGTACGTACAGCCCTAAAAAGCTACCATGAGCTGGTCATCATTAACGACAACAAATCTGGATTAGAGAAAATTCTGGAGGCATCCCCTGACCTCTACAGACCCAGCTCGCTACACTCATTCTTCGAGGGGATACTGACACAGGTTATTGCCCTCTGTAATCTGGGCAAACACAGCTACATTGCTACGGTCAAAGATGGGGCTATTGTCACATCAACCAATAATGAGGTTATCATTCAATCTGCTCAGGGGCGCTTCTCCGAACAAGCACCGGAATACAGCGTGATTTTACAGCAGTGTACGGAAGCACTGCTCAATGGAACCTCCCCTGAAGGGCTACCAGACAACATTGAATACATTTCACTGGAACTCGGTGATGAACGTTTTGGT
>JABGQL010000138.1 GCA_018648825.1 Gammaproteobacteria bacterium | reverse complement strand
GAGTCAGCTGATCAGAACGACAACCTTGGCGGAAGAAGTCCGTCTACTCGACAATTTATAGAGTCATTAATTAATAGTGACTGTCCAGAGGGTAGAGGGCAGCTCGAATGGTAATAGTTTGATAAGAAATGGGGTAACTGTGGGGGAAAAGGCAACTCAAATTTTAGTGGTAGATGACCTGCTCTTGAATCGAGCGCAGTTGTCACAAGTACTGGCTGAAGTGGGTTATCAGGTATTTGAAGCTGCTAATGGCCAAGAGGCCGTTGAACAGTTTAAGCAGCATCAGCCAGATTTGGTGCTGATGGATATCATGATGCCAGTGATGGATGGCTATGAAGCTGCACGTAAAATCAAACGGTTGTCTGATAGTCAACATGTTCCCATTATCTTTATCTCAGGGGAAACCAGTGATGAGGCGGTAGCCAAAGCACTGGATGCAGGGGGAGATGACTTTGTAGCCAAACCGTTTAACCCCTCCCTGTTGCGCGCAAAGATCAAAGTGCAGTTGAGGATTCAGACCCTGAATAACTCGCTGCAACAAAATATTCAACAGTTAGAGTGGGAGATAGAAGATCAGAAGCGAACCCAGCAAGAGCTTCAGGATATCTCTAACTATGATGCATTAACCGGATTGCCTAACCGCCATTTCTTCCTTATCTATCTGGCGCAAACATTAAAAGAGAACGCCTCTGATAACGGGAAAATGGCCCTGTTGATGATGGACCTCTCTAATTTTAAACGCATCAATGATGTATATGGCCATAGTTCTGGAGACCTGATTCTCCAGCAGGTAACGGAGCGGCTGAAGAGGTATGTCTCAAAGGAGCAGATGGTTGCCCGCACAGGTGGAGACCATTTTGTTCTTTTTCTGGAGAAGGTCGAGCAAATTAGTGAGATTGAAGAGACAGCCAAGCAACTCATTGTCGATGTTGCAGCCCCTTATGAGTTAGAGGGGGATGAGGTGATTGTTGGAGTAGATGTTGGTGTTACCCTCTATCCCGACCATTGTGACAATGCTGAGATGATGATGCGTTGCGCAGGTACTGCACTGGAATTTGCTCGTAAACAGGAACATAATCGCTTCAGCTTCTTTGCAGAGGAGATGCAACAGGAGACCGAGGCATTTTTTGAGGTGCTGACGGGGATTCATGTTGCACTGGAACGTGGAGAGTTTGAGCTCTACTACCAGCCTCAAGTAGACGCAATCAACCGCAATATTGTGGGCTGTGAGGTGCTGTTACGTTGGAATCATCCGAAACAGGGGTTGATTTCGCCAGACCGTTTTATTCCTCTGTTAGAGAAGGAGGGGTTGATCCGCCCGGTTGGTGAGTGGATTATGAAAGAGGCGATCCGCCAACACCTAGAGTGGCTTGAAAAAGGGTTACCTGGGGTGCGTATTGCGGTTAACTTTTCAGCCGTTCAGCTGCAGGAGGAGGGGTTGGCTGAACAGGTTATCGAAGTGATTCGAGAGAGTGGTATTGCCCCACCTTGGTTCAAACTGGAGATCACCGAGACCTCAACCATTGATAATTTGGCGCAGGTGGCAGAGACACTGCATGCCATTCGCGCATCTGGGATCTCAATAGCGGTTGACGATTTTGGTACCGGATACTCAACGCTCAACTATCTGCAAAAGCTTCCGGTGGACATTATCAAGATTGACCAGCAGTTCATTCGAGACATACCATTCAGTCCCGAAGATAAGACACTGGTAAAAGCGGTAATTGCCATGGCTCATAGCATGGGATTGGATGTGGTAGCAGAGGGGGTAGAGACAGAGGAGCAGGCAGAGTTCTTGCGCAAACACTCTTGTGAAGAGTTGCAGGGGTATCTATTCTCGCGACCACTGCCGGCTAAAGAGTTTGAGGCGTTATTGATGAAAATGATTGATAGAATTAATGAGCCGTTGACACTATTCTGAGCAATAAAAATTTAGATGGAATTGGGGGCGAGCGTAAAGGGAGAATGCTCAAATTATGGAAATAGCAATAGACAGTGATGAGGAGCTTTTCTTCGCAGAAGAGGAGGAGTCAATCGTTGTTGGGGGAAAAACCCCTTGGAGGGTGCTGTTGGTCGATGATGATCACTCTGTGCATGATGTCACCTGTTTGACCCTCAGTAACTTTGAGTTTGATGGGCGGGGGGTAGAGTTTTTACACGCCTACTCCGGTAAGGAGGCACAACAGGTGATGGCAGAAAACTCTGACATCGCAATGATGCTGCTTGATGTAGTGATGGAGGAGGATCACGCGGGGCTCAAGGTGGTGAAGTATGTCCGTGAGGTGCTCAAAAACTCCTTTACC
This sequence comes from Gammaproteobacteria bacterium, assembly GCA_018648825.1. GTDB lineage: Bacteria > Pseudomonadota > Gammaproteobacteria > Thiopontia. The sequence continues at coordinate 9,890 of JABGQL010000138.1, read as the reverse complement.
CGAATCATCCTTCGAACTGGGCAGCCTGGACAGGCACCAGAGACAGAGGTGATTATCAATTATGATATCAATGACTATAAAGAGAAGACCGAGCTGACCGCTCAAAAATTGCATACAACGATGGTCACTACACTGCGCTCCTATCAAGCCACGATGCAGCTTGAGAAGAGTAGGAAGGGGTTGGAGAAGATTGTAGAGGCCTCTGCTTCCGTCTTTAAAATCAAGTCAATGGAAGACTTTATTCAAGGTGTTTTGATACAAATTGTAGCCTTGGCAGGGCTTGATGATGACGCCTTTTGTGCGCTCGGATCAACACTGGTAACACGCTATGAAGAGGCGGGGGGCACTGCCAGTAAGGTGTGCCGAATTATGGCGGGTACTGGGCAGTTCTCCGACAAGTCTGGGGTATTGTTGTCAGAAGTGTTGGACCATGAAACGCTGAAAAAAATTGATCAAGCCAGCAGTGAGAAGCGTAGCCTCTTCTTTGAGCATGAGTGCATTATCTTTTTTCAAGGGACACGAGAGAATCGAGGGGTGCTCTACCTGCATGGCAAAGACTTTTTTGACCCCACAGAACGTCATCTGATTGAGCTGTTTGGGCACAACCTCTCCATAGCGACCGATAATATTGAGCTGAATAGTGACCTGCAGCACACCCAAGAGGATGTGATTCATCTACTGGGAACCGTCTCAGAGTTTCACTCGCAAGAGACCAGCCTTCACGTGCAGCGTGTTGGGCGTTATGTAGCCCGTCTTGCAGAGTTGCATGGCTTGGAGGAGAGCGAAGTTGCACTGCTGGAGCAGGCAGCACCTCTGCATGACATGGGAAAGGTGGGGATCAGTGACGCTATACTCAACAAGCCGGGGCGGTTGGACGAAGCAGAGATGGAGACCATGCGTGAACATGCCAGTATCGGATACCAAATTTTGCGTAAAAACACCCATCGTCCGGTATTGATGGCAGCCAGCACTATTGCTCATCAACACCATGAGAAGTGGGATGGAGGGGGGTATCCTCAAGGGTTAAAAGGGGAAGAGATTCACCTCTATGGGCGTTTGGCGGCGATTGCGGATGTGTTTGATGCGTTAGCCTGTCGTCGTTGCTATAAAGAGGCGTGGAGTATGGAGCGTGTGCAGGAGTATTTTGATGAGCAGAATGGGCTCCATTTTGACCCCCAGCTTACGGCGCTTTTATTAAGTAATTTCAGTGATTTTGTGGCGATTTTTGATGAGCTTTCAGATTGAATGCAGAGCGACTGTAAAGAGCTGCTATTACGAAAAAAATGTGTTTTTAGAGCTGCTTTGTAATTATTGGTAATAATGATCGACAAGCCCTTTAATTTTATTTACAGTCTGGGCTTCTGTGGCGAATACTCAGATTATAGAGTAGATGCAGATGTAGATGTTTTTTGGCATTAAAAGAAGGAGAAACAATGAAAAGAAGATTGTTCATGAAGGGGACTTTGGCAGGTAGCGCAATTACAGCAGCATTGGGGGCCGGTCTATTGGCACCTCGCGCAGTATTGGCAGCATGGCCAGAGGCAGAGATGTTGGCTGCTGACGTAGCGGATACCGGTATGGCCAGTGGTTCAGTAAAAATCAAGGCGCCAGAGATCGCTGAGAACGGTGCAGTTGTACCGGTAACAGTAGATGCGACTGGTGTAGATGGTATTGTGGAGAGCATCAGTATTGTTGCGGCCGCTAACCAGCGTCCATTAGGAGCAACCTATCATATGAAAGAGGGGGCGATTCCATTCGTCTCTACTCGTCTAAAAATGGGTAAAACGGGTGACGTGTTTGGTGTTGTTAAAACAGCATCTGGTACAGTCAACGCCAAAACCCAAGTCAAAGTCACCATTGGTGGTTGTGGCGGCTAGGTTGCAATTTATAACAATAATACGATAGAGGAAACAGATTATGGCAAAGAGTGCAGTAAAGCTGAGAGCCAAAGCAAAAAAAGGCATTATCGATATCAAATGTTTGATGAGCCATCCTATGGAGACGGGCCTACGTAAAGATAAGAAGACAGGCGAGAAGATCCCTGCCCACTTTATCCAGACCGTAGTTGCTACGAAGAATGGTACTCCATTCATGAATGCAGACTTCAACTCCACCATCTCTAAAAACCCATACCTGCGTATTCAGGTTGCGGGTGAAAAAGGGGATGAGATCAGCGTAAGCTGGACGGACAACAAGGGTGCGAGCGGCAGCGGTAAAAAAGCGGCTAAGTAATCGATACCTAAAGTGGTTCAAATGGGTGTAACGCCAAACGCGTTGCACCCATTTTTTATGGCTATCTCAAACAACCCCTTCGAGTTATAATGAACTGATTAAGTGTTATAATTGTGTAATATGTTTGGCTTGCGCTTTCTATAATATTAGCACATACTTAACTGATCTGAATTCAACCTCTGGCATGGGATGCTGAAAATGAAACTGAATTTTAAACTCTCCACAATCAGCTGGGCGATTGTGATTGGACTGTTGGTATCTGGTTTGGGGTACTCCAGTCTGCTCTATCTCTCGGCACAAAGTGTTTCTGAAGTGCAGCAAGAGATGCAGCAGCTTACAGCAGAATTGGGCAGTGCAAGTGAGCGTTCTGGGCAGCAGGTCGTGGCGATCTCATCCCAGCTTGAGGCCTTACACGCCCGCACCATGAGTCTCTTTGCCATCACCGTATTCTTTATTCTTGCGGCCGTTGCAATCATGTTCTGGTTGTTGATTTACCGTATGGTAAAACCCATTCAAGCCATTGAGCGGGTAATGCATGAAGTCGAAGAGGGGGGCGATTTCTCTCTACGTACCAATCTCGACCTACAGGATGAGCTGGGTGAGATGGCCCGTGTGTTTGATAATCTTCTAGGAGGATTGCACGACGCGGTTGAAGAGGCTAATGCGGTGGTTACAGCCGTGGCGGCGGGTGATTTTAGCAAACGTATTACCGCAGAGTACCGAGGAGACCTGAGCGCTCTCAAACAGGGGGTGAATGGTTCAGCAGATAGCGTACAGACCACCATGTCAGCGCTGGAAGAGGTGATGGAATCTCTGGGTGAAGGTGATTTCAGCCAGAAGATGGATGAGCAGGTTGAAGAAAAATTCCGCACTCTGGTAGATGATGCAATGAGCTCTGTGCAGACCGTAGTCAAACAGATCATCCGAGTGATGGGGCATATGGCCAGTGGTGACTTCTCTCAACGTGTTGAGCTGGAGGTGGATGGCAGCCTAGAGGTGATGAAAGAGGCCGTGAACGCCAGTATGGAGACGCTCGAAAATGCCATTCAGGAGACGGTAGACAATGCAGTACGCATGGGCGAGGGTGACTTAACCCAAGAGATGACAGGCAGCTATCATGGTCAGTTGGAGAACATGAAGAAGGCCATTAATGGCACCCAGAAAAATCTCTCGCATGTGGTCTCTCAGGTTCGCCTGACTGCACACCGCGTAGGTGCAGGTTCGGGAGAGATCTCCAAGGGCAACCATGACCTCTCTAGCCGTACCGCAGAGCAGGCCGCCTCTCTGGAGCAGACGGCTGCCAGCATGGAAGAGATGGCCAGTACCGTGAAGATGAATGCAGACAACTCCATGCAGGCGAACCAACTCTCTGCAGATGCCTCACGTCAGGCTGAAGAGGGGGCGGTGATTGTTAAGCAGGCGATCTCTGCGATGGGTGAGATTAGTGAGTCGAGCCATCAGATCTCTGAGATTATTTCATTGATTGATGGTATCGCCTTCCAGACCAACCTGCTGGCGCTCAATGCGGCAGTGGAGGCGGCACGAGCCGGTGAGCAGGGTCGTGGTTTTGCCGTGGTTGCGGGTGAGGTACGCACCCTCGCGCAGCGCTCAGCGGATGCCGCCAAAGAGATCAAGGGGTTGATTGAAGAGAGTAGTGGTCGTATTGATCATGGTGCAAGCTTGGTTAATCAAGCGGGTAAGGCGCTGGAGTCGATTGAGACCTCAATCAAAAAAGTGAATGATGTCGCCAGTGAAATCTCTGCGGCAGGGCAAGAGCAGACCAGTGGTATTGATCAGGTTAACTTGGCGGTATCTGAACTGGACTCAGTCAACCAGCAGAATGCAGCGCTGGTAGAAGAGGCGGCCGCAGCCAGCTCAACACTCAGTGATCAAGCAGATGCTCTGACCGATCTGGTCTCCTTCTTTAAACTGAACCGTGTTATGGAAGGGCATACCAATGACATGGGCAACTTTACCGAACTCTTTACACGCGCCAAGGCGGCACATCTGGCATGGAAAGAGAAGGTGAAGGGGATTGTTGAGGGTACACTCTCAATCGATAACACCATTCTCACCTGTAAGGATTGCGAACTGGGCCACTGGATTAACCGTGAAGGACAAGAGCGCTACGGTGCGATGAAAGAGATGGCACAGCTGCAGCAGGTGCATCAAGAGATGCATGGTACTATTGAGCAGATTATTGAGCAGAAGAGAAGAGGTGATCAAGCCGGGTGTGAAGCGAGTTACCGCTCTATCGAGCCGCTATCCAAACAGGTTATTCAGCGCCTGAATGCACTGGAGAAGAAGGTATCGCAACACCAAAGTGCTATGCCTGCAGCTTCTGGTGTTGAGACGCAGCTTGATGTAGCTGTGCCACAGCCTGCTCCAGTATCACCAGTGCAGCGCCCCGCAAAAGCGGCTTCTGCCCCCTCTGTTGGGGATGACTCAGAGTGGAACGAGTTTTAGCGTAGAGTGCCCCTCTTGGGTTGAAGCAGACAAAGAGAGCTTCAACCCAACTGCACCGAAGATTGCCCTACCTGCAGTAACAGCCAGTTGGTAGAGCGCATCTTGATACTGTTCGCTGCTCCCAGAACCAGTAAACAGAGTTGCACAATGAATCTGTAGACACCACCCCTCTACCTGCAGTGTTACTGGTGTGGTTTCTGGAAGTAGATAAATGATATCTTGAAGGCTCTGCTGCAGTAGATGTGCATCCAACTGTAACGGCTGCTCTGTAGTCGGTTGTTGAGGAAGGTGCGTAATCTGCAGTGGTGCACCTAGAGGTGACTGTAACTCATCAAGCAGGGTAAACCACTGGGGGCAGAGTAGGGTATCAAGCTCCATCTTCAGCTCGCCCCGATCAGCACGCGCCCACTGAGTCAGCAGGCTAACCATCGCTTGCATCTTCTTCATCGACCCGCGTACAACCTGAGTGAGTTCATCCTCACTGGAGAGTTTGGCGCGGCGTTGCAAAATCCCGCTATACATTTGCAAAACATTGAGCGGCTGCTTCATATCATGAGCAGCCAGAGAGAGAAACTGATCGAGCGTTGTTTCCGGAATATCAGCCATTTTGGCGTAGAATACGGGCCGCCTCAGAGCGATTTTTTACCTTCAGCGCACGCAGAATGGCGTGAATATGCTGGCTGATAGTCCCTTCAGTAACCCCCAAGTTTTTGCCAATCTCCCGGTTTCCCATGCCATCATTGATGAGATAGAGAATCTGTTTTTGTCGTTTAGTCAGGCGCTCCAGAGGCCCCGCTGCGGACTCGGACAGTTTGGGGAAGAAGTAGGCACCATCGATTACCGTGTCCAACGCCTCTATCATCTGATCATGCTCTAGTGATTTGAGGATATAGCCATCCACCCCAGCATTAATCGCGGTCTGTATATCGAGCCGACTCTCAGAGCTGGTGACAATCGTCACAGAGACGTCGGGGAACTGCTTACGAACCTGATAGACACCATCAAACCCCTCCATATCGGGCATTCTCAGGTCCAGTAGCAGTAGATCAATCGGGTGCTGACCTAGCTGCTCCAGTACCGATGAGAGGTCTTTTGCCTCGTAGATTTCGTCGACATCAGTGTTGCTCTCCAGTAGGAGGCGTATCCCCTTGATGTAGAGGTAATGGTCATCAGCAATCAAAATATTCACAGGGTCTCCCATGTTAATGGTGTTTCAGTGGTAGAGCATATCATCCATTATAGGTAACATGCACAGAAACCTATTTTAAGCTTTCTATCCCTCTTGTCTATATCATGAAAATTACAAAATATGTACTTCCGGTTGCGGGTCTAGGGACCCGTTTTCTACCCGCCACCAAGGCGATCCCCAAAGAGATGCTGACGGTGGTTGATAAGCCGCTGATTCAATACATCGTGGAAGAGGCCGTCGAGGCGGGTGCAGAGCAGATTATTTTGGTGACTCACGCCAGCAAACGGGCTCTGGAGGACCACTTCGACAAAATGCCTGAGCTGGAACGGGTGCTAGAAGAGAAAGGGAAACAGCAGCTGCTGGAGAAGGTGCGCTCCATCATTCCTGAGCATGTCGAGGTGATTGCCGTACGCCAGCCCGAACCGCTGGGGTTGGGGCATGCGGTGCTCTGTGCTGCACCTGTGGTCGGTGATGCCCCTTTTGCAGTCATGCTCCCCGACGTATTGATTCACAACAGCCCCGGTTGCATGGCGCAACTGGTAGAGCTCTTCGAGACACAAGGCTCTAGTATCATCGGCGTAGAAAATGTGGCGCGAGAAGAGGTGAATAAATACGGTATTGTCTCCCTTCAGCCTGACGAGCAAGGGGCGCTACAGCGCATGAGCGGGGTGGTAGAGAAACCGACCCCCGAACAGGCCCCCTCAACCCTCTCTGTAGTGGGGCGTTACATTCTTACCCCCAAGGTGATGGAGCTGCTGCGTGAGACCGAGAGTGGGGCAGGAGGAGAGATTCAGCTTACCGATGCCATTGCTACACTGATCACCCAAGAGCCCGTCTACGCCTACACCTTTAAGGGGAGCAGTTACGACTGCGGGCATAAGATGGGGTTTGTACAAGCCAACCTAGAATATGCGCTGCGTGATCCAGAAATTAGTGCTGAACTTGAACAACAGATCCAAAGGCTGGCTAAATGAGTGAACCACAGCGGAATAAACCACTGGTCTCCAGCAGCGAGGCGTGGCAACAACTCCAGCAGCATGCAACAGAAATGGCATCGCAGAAGCCCCTCTCCGTGCTGTTTGAGCAGAATCCTGAGCGTTTTCAGCAGCACTCTATTCAGCTTGGTAGCCTACTGTTTGACTACTCCAAGCAGCGAGTTACCACCGAAACACTAAAACAGCTGATGGCCTTGGCCAGACAGCAGCAACTGCCGGAGAAAATTCAACAGCTGCTTCAGGGGGCATCACTTAACCAGACCGAAGGGCGTGCAGCCCTGCATACCGCACTGCGCAGCCCTGCGGATGCCAAAATCATCGTGGATGGGCGTAATGTGGTTACTGATGTACACCAAGTTCGTCAACAGATGACGACTTTTGTGGAGCGGGTTCGAGAGGGCGTCTGGCGCGGTTTTACCGGTAAGCGCATCACCGATGTGGTCAATATCGGTGTTGGAGGCTCCGATCTGGGGCCGAAGATGATCTGTCGTGCGCTGCGCCCCGGCTATGGTGAAAAAGAGCCGATCCGTGTCCACTTTATCTCCAGTATTGATGGCGCACATGCGGCCGATATTCTGCCGCGACTGAGTCCTGAGACCACCCTGTTTGTGGTCTCCTCCAAAACCTTCACCACCACAGACACCCTCGCCAATGCGGCGGCGGCACGTGAGTGGCTGGCGCAGGCCTCACAACACCCACGCGCTGTAGCGCAGCACTTTGTCGCTGCCACTGCTGATCCACAACAGGCCGAGCGCTGGGGTGTTCCACAAGAGAATGTATTCCCCTTCTGGGAGTGGGTCGGGGGGCGCTACTCAATGTGGTCCTCTATCGGCTTGACCATCGCCCTCTACTTGGGGATGGAGCGTTTCGATGCCCTGTTGCAGGGGGCGCAGCAGATCGATCAACACTTCTCCGAAGCACCTCTGGAGCAGAACATTCCAGTGTTGATGGGGCTGATTGGTGTCTGGAACAGCAACTTCCTCGGTATGCCGGGGCAGGTGGTACTCCCCTATGCGGCTCACCTCAGCCACCTCTCCAACTATCTTGAACAGCTGGAGATGGAGAGCCTTGGGAAATCAGTGACCCAGCAGGGAGGAGTGGTTGATTATGATACCGGCCCCATTATCTGGGGGGGGGTTGGCTCCAATGCGCAGCACGCCTTCTACCAACTGCTGCACCAAGGCACCCGCTTTGCGCCGATGGACTTTATTCTGCCGATTGACCCCGCAGGGGCCGAGGCAGAGCAGTACCAGCTCACCATCGCCAACTGTCTGGCGCAGAGCCGCGCCTTTATGGTGGGGCAGCAGAGTGAAGATCCGCACCGTCTCCATCCCGGTAACCGCCCCAGCAGCACACTACTGTTAGATGCGCTTACACCGCATACACTGGGGATGGTGGTCGCCCTCTATGAGCACAAGGTCTTTGTGCAGAGCGTCATTTGGGAGATCAACCCCTTCGACCAGTTTGGTGTAGAGCTGGGCAAAAAGATCGCCACGCAACTGCATCAGCACCTGATCGGTGAAGGGGAGGCGGGGGAGTATGATGGCTACGACAGCTCCACCCGTGGACTGTTGCAGCGTATCGAACAGCGAGGTAAACAGCGATGAAAATTACCGTCTACGGCAACACCACCTCGGCACTGGTCACAGCGGGCTGTCTGGCAGATATCGGCAATGAGGTCCTGCTGGTAACCCCACAGATGCCATCTCCCCCCTATGCAGAGCCAGGGTTAAGAAAACTACTCCAGCAACAACAGAGTGGGCGATTACAGAGTACCGAGAGCGAGCAGGCAGGTGCCCAACATGGTGTGGTGCAGTACCTGTTGCTGGAGTCAGACCAGCTCCAGCAAGCCACCACGATTGTGAAACAGATCGGAGCGCTGAACCAACAGGGGTGTACCCTAGTCAACCGTACCACCTTTCCGTTGGGCAGTTCCGAGCAGCTATTCACTGTTCTGCAACAAGCGCAGCAACAGGCAGATAACAGCCAGCCCCCCTGCAGATTAGTGGTTGAGCCAGACTTCATGACCGAAGGGCGGATGATTCAAAATTTCCGCCGTCCTGACCGCATCCTATTGGGGTGTGATGACGAAGTTGGGGTGGATGTTATGCGAGAGCTATACACCCCCTACAACCGCAATCGTGATGTGGTTATGGTGATGTCGCCGCGTTCTGCAGAGCTAACCAAATTTGCCTGCAATGCAATGTTGGCGACGCGCATCAGCTTTATGAATGAGATGGCCGATGTGGCTGAAGATCTGGGGGCCGATATCGAAGAGGTGCGGCAGGGGATGGGTTCAGACCACCGTATCGGCTACGACTACCTCTATCCCGGTACCGGCTTTGGTGGTCCACACTTTGCCAGAGATGTCGCCTCACTGGCCGATACAGTACGCGCCGCAGGTTCTCGTGGGCAGTTGCTGGATGCGGTGTTAGAGATCAACCGCCAGCAGCGAGAAGTACTCTTCCGCAAGGCATGGCGACACTTTAATATGGACCTGCAGGGGCGGCTATTTGCCATTTGGGGGGTCGCCTACAAGCCGGGGAGTAGTGATATTCGCAATGCGCCCGGTATTCATCTGATCAAAGTGCTGCTGGATCAAGGGGCTGAGGTTCGACTCTACGACCCAGAGGCGATGGAGAACAGCCGTAACCTCCTTGGAGAGCAGCCGGGCCTACAGTATGGCGAAGATGCGCAGCAAGTGTTAGACGGTGCTGATGCCTTGATGGTGGTGACCGAGTGGAAGCCGTTCTGGTCCCCCGATTTTGAGGCGCTGGTGCAGCGCATGCGTACCCCCGTCATCTTCGATGGCCGAAACTTATACAGTCCGCAAAAAATGGCGCAGCTGGGGATTACCTATTATGCAGTGGGTAGGGGGTATACTGCTGAGAAAATATAAGTATCATTGTGTTTGTTTCAAAATGTTACATTTCTATGACCACAGATAACCGATCTGAAGTTTCCTACAAATTATGAAGTCTCCAGCTCTTCATCCTCAGGCCACCATG
>JABGQL010000137.1 GCA_018648825.1 Gammaproteobacteria bacterium | reverse complement strand
GTGGGGTCGTAGATGGTGCGGATAATACCTGGCTTGGTGAGGGCATCATCATCTTCCATAAACACTAAGGAGGTGGTGAGGTGGACGATGTCGCGTGGGGTGAAGTGTTCACCGGCGGTATCATTAGAACTCTCCGCAAAGCGGCGAATCAGCTCCTCAAATACCTTGCCCATATCGTGGTTGGAGATCGCCTTGGGGCTGAGGTCGGTCTGTCTGACCTTTTGCACGATCTTGTAGAGCAGATTGGCATCGTTGAGCTGGCCGATGAACTCATTGAACTTGAAGTGCTCGAAGATCTCATAGGCATCTTTGGAGAAGCCTTGGATGTAGGATTCGAGGTTGTCCTTAATGCCCGATTCACCCAGCTTTGAGAGATCCATCTTCGAGGTATTGAAGAAGGAGAGGCCGTTGGTGGCACGCAGCAACAGCTTCTCCTGCGCCTCTTCCGGCAGGTTCATCTTGAGCACCTTGTCGTACTCGGCCAGTACGACCTCTTTACTCTCCTCCAGCACACACTCTAAACGACGCAACAGGGTAAAGGGGAGGATCACGCGGCCATACTGGCTCTGCCTGAAGTCACCACGCAACAGGTCCGCGAGTGACCAGATGTAAGCGGCGAGGTTGTTGGATGTTTGGCTCATTGTGCTCTATAAGTCGGTTAAGTTCGTTGCTATCTTAACTCCTGACTTGAGTGGGCTCAGGGGAATTTTGTTACGCTTTGTAACGCCAACCAATAAAATATCCCAAACAAGACGCCTCTCTTGTTACTTATAACCAGTATCTTGGGTAGTGGCGCTTGGGGTTACTGGATAAGTTATTCACCACTAGAGCAACCATCAACATCACAAAGGCACCAGAGGCTATCGGAGTTAGTACAAATTGATAACCCAGATCATGCACCTCAGCGCTACCAATAACCGCTATCAGTGCAGTCGCACCACCAGGTGGATGTAGCGTACGCGTAAAATGCATGGCCACAATGGATATTGAGACGGCTAACGCTCCCAGAAGTGCAACATCCAAGGCCAAATATTGGTATACCGTCACACCAATAACAGCAGATACAATATGCCCCCCAAGCAGGTTGCGCGGCTGTGCAAATTTCGCCTCTGGTGCGCCATAAATAAGAACTGCGGATGCGCCAAACGATCCCACTAAAAATAGACTATCTTGCAAATCAGAACCCGTTAACCTGCTCAATATGGCAACCAGATAGATTCCAATAAATGCGCCAAGCCAAGACCATGCGATTTTGCTGAGTGGTTTTCTTGGCGGGCAAACCTCCCCGCCTCTCACTCTTTCCAAAAAAGATCGAATCATGTTCCTCTCTACGATTTAGATATAGCAGCCACTATAACCGAAGCGGACTAACCCTCATCATCCCCCAACTCTTTCAATTTTCGGGTCAGGGTATTACGCCCCCACCCCAGTAGTCGGGCTGCCTCTTGGCGCTTACCCGCCGTATGCTGCAGGGCAGCCTTGATCAAAATACGCTCCATGGTGGGGACGACTTGGTCCAGTAGCCCCGCTTCGTTTTGGCTCAAGTGTTGACCTATCCACTGCTCCAGTGCCTGCTCCCACCCTTCACTGCTCACTCCCTCTTCCGACTGCAGCTCAATGGGTAGATCTTTAATCTGCACTTTGCGGGTGGGGGCCATCACTGTAATCCAGCGGCAGGTGTTCTCCAGCTGGCGCACATTGCCCTTCCACGCCAGCCCAGTTAGATATTGGATGGTCTCTGGTAGCAGCTCTTTCTCCTCCACCTCCAGCTCTTTTGCGGCCAGCCGCAGAAAATGGTCCGCTAATAGAGGAATATCTTCTTGTCGCTCGGAAAGTTTGGGTACATGGATACGGATCACATTAAGGCGGTGGTAGAGATCCTCCCGAAAATCTCCAGCCTCTACCAGCTGCTCCAGATTCTGGTGGGTCGCGGCAATGATGCGTACATCAACATGGATTGGGGCGTGACCACCCACCTGATAAAACTCCCCCTCCGAGAGTACACGCAACAGGCGGGTCTGTGTCTCTAACGGCATATCACCGATCTCATCGAGGAACAGGGTGCCACCATTGGCCTGCATAAAACGCCCCTGCCGCGAGCTCATCGCCCCGGTGAAAGCCCCTTTTTCATGTCCAAATAGCTCCGAGTCCATCAGCTCTCGTGGCACTGCAGCCATGTTGAGGGCAATAAAGGGGTGTGCTGCACGGGGGCTATGACGATGCAACGCCTGTGCAACACGCTCCTTACCCGTACCCGACTCACCATTGATCAACACCGTCATGTTGGAGTGCGCCAGTCGTCCAACCGCTCGGAACACCTCCTGCATCGCGGGAGACTCCCCGATAATATCGGTACTTGCCCCCAGGTTGGCTTCGCTGGGGTTCGCTTCGCTGAGCTTGCCCTGTTTGCTGCGTGATTGCTCAACCGCTCGCTGAGTCAGACTGATCGCCTCTTCAATATCAAACGGCTTAGGCAGGTACTCAAACGCCCCCCCTTCGTAAGCGGAGACCGCACTATCCATATCGGAGTGGGCGGTCATAATGATCACCGGCAGTTCGGGAGAGCGTTCACCAATCTCTTTTAGCAGTGCCAGCCCATCCAGCCCCGGCATGCGGATATCGCTGATGATGACATCGGGCTGCTCTGTTTCCAGCTTATTGAGAATAGATTGACCATCACTGAAACAGGTGACGGCCATCTCTGCCTTCTGTAGCGCCTTCTCTAGCACCCAACGGATGGAGCGATCATCATCGATCACCCAGACATTGCCCTCTCTGTTCTGCTGTTCTGTCACGCTCTGCTCTCCAGCGGTATCAATAAAGTGAAGATGGTTTGACCCGGCTTCGATTCACACTCAATCACCCCACCCTGTCGCTGCACAATCGACTGTGCAATGGAGAGCCCCAACCCTGTGCCTTCGGAACGCCCTGTCACCATCGGCAGGAAGATGGTGTTGCGTAACTCTTCAGAGATACCGGGACCACTGTCTTCAATCTCTAGACTACAAACCAGGCGGTGGCGCTGGTTGCCGATGGTCACCTGCCTTTTAACACGGGTACGCAGTTGAATCTCTCCACAGTTATTCAGGCTCTGTGCCGCATTCTTTACGATATTGAGCAACGCCTGAATCATCAAGTCTCGATCTGCAGGGAAGGAGGGGATGCTGGGGTCATAATCACGTTGAATAGTCAGTTTACCACTACTTGCCTCTGCCAATACCAAGGTGCGCACCCGCTCCAGCAGTTCATGGAGGTTGGTCTCTGCCATCTGTGGTGGGCGGTTGGGGCCGAGCATCTGATCCAACAGGGATTGCAGGCGGTCTGCCTCACCAATAATCACCTCGGTATACTCTTTCAACGCCGGATCGGGCAGCTCACTCTCTAGTAGTTGTGCTGCACCACGCAACCCCCCCAGTGGGTTTTTGATTTCATGGGCCAACCCCCGCAATAGATCCGCTGAGGCACGGTTCTGGTGCAGCAAGCGCTCTTCATTTTGGATGCGTAGATGCTGCCCCACCTGTTGAAGCTCCACCAGAATACGCTGCTCACCCAGCGGGATCAGCGAGCAATCTACGATGGCCTGCTCTCCATTGATAAAGTGTAGCTCCACCTCACGCTCGGTATAGGGGAAATCACTCTCCTCTACCCGCTCAATGCCTTTATCAATATCACAGCTGATATCCACCACGGCCACCATTTTATGGCCTTGCGCTTTGTTGGCGCTGATGCCGAAGAGGATCTCTGCTGCCGGATTGAGGTACTGTAGGCGCTGCGATGGGTCGATCACCAACTGCGCCACCGCGGTGTGTTCTAAGACTAAATCACGCAGCTGCTCTTGAGGGATTGAGGGGGATTGATGCTTCATTATTAAAAAAGCCCCCCCTGCAAAACAGGAGGGGCTTTTAGAGTCGGAAAACTACAACTTAACAGCTGTAGTACATATCGAACTCAACAGGGTGAGTCGTCATACGCAGACGGGTCACCTCTTCCATCTTCAAGGTAATGTAGCTATCGATGAAGTCATCGCTAAATACACCACCCTGCAGCAGGAATTCACGATCTGCATCCAATGCTTCCAGTGCCTGATCGAAGGAGTGACATACGGTTGGGATCTCAGCCGCCTCTTCTGCTGGCAGGTCATAAAGATCCTTATCCATCGCCTCACCTGGATCAATCTTGTTCTTGATACCGTCAAGGCCAGCCATCAACATGGCAGAGAATGCCAAGTAGGGGTTCGCAGTTGGATCAGGGAAACGAACCTCAACACGCATCGCCTTAGGTGTAGGAACGTGTGGGATACGGATAGAGGCAGAGCGGTTACGAGCAGAGTAGGCCAGCATTACTGGAGCCTCAAAGCCTGGGACCAGACGCTTGTAAGAGTTGGTAGAGGCATTGGTGAATGCATTCAAGGCACGGGCGTGCTTGATGATACCGCCGATGTAGTAGAGCGCCTCTTGTGAGAGACCACCATACTTGTTACCAGAGAAGATGTTCTTGCCCTTCTTGGCGATAGACTGGTGAACGTGCATACCAGTACCGTTATCACCAACGATTGGCTTCGGCATAAAGGTCGCTGTCTTGCCGTAGGCGTGTGCCACATTGTGGATCACGTACTTGAGGATCTGTGTCTCATCGGCCTTCTTCACCAGCGTGTTGAATTCAGTTGCGATCTCATTCTGGTTGGCGGTTGCCACCTCATGGTGGTGTGCCTCGATAGTCAGACCCATATCTTCCATCACCAGACACATCGCAGTACGGATATCCTGTGTGGAGTCTACTGGAGGTACTGGAAAGTAACCGCCCTTAACGCCTGGACGGTGACCCATGTTGCCGCCTTCGTAGACTTTCTCTGTATTCCAAGAGGCCTCTTCAGAGTCCACCTTGCAAAAAGAGCCGCTCATGTCTGACCCCCAACGTACATCGTCAAACAGGAAGAACTCTGGCTCTGGGCCGAAGTAGGCAGTATCACCAATACCGGTAGACTTCAGATAAGCCTCGGCACGTGATGCAACAGAACGTGGGTCACGCTCGTAGCCCTCCATGGTGGATGGCTCTACGATGTCACAACGGATGATTACCGTAGGCTCTTCATAGAATGGGTCGAGCAGTGCAGTACTCGCATCTGGCATCAGAATCATGTCTGACTCATTGATACCCTTCCAACCTTCGATGGATGAACCATCAAACATCTTACCCGCCTTGAAGAAGCCAGCGTTGACCTCTGAAGAAGGGATAGTAACGTGCTGCTCCTTACCCTTGGTGTCTGTAAAACGAAGATCAACAAATTTGGAGTTGCTCTCTTTAATGAGCTTGAGTACTTTCTGAGACATGAATGGCTCCCTGATTCAAAAATAAAAGCGGGTAGCTACCGCGAAGTAGCAACCCAATGAAATTGGTGTTCTCTAAGATGGGGCGGCCCCATCCTCAAAAGTTGTAGGCGATTATATAGCATAATCTGTGCCTACCGGGTAACTGTTTGATCCACTATAGTTTCCTGCGAAAGCTCAACTATATATGCACCGTAAAGGTGCGTTTTCTGTTATTTATGCACCAATATGGTGCGAGGGTACGGCTAAGAAAAACAGTCAGAAGCAGTATCAGAATCATCGTATGATAGAGGCTGACAAGAGATAGAGCAGCTTTTACACTCTATTGCACTGAATAAGCTGCATAAATTCGTGGACTCTACCCCCACCCCAGCCCTCCCCCTGCAAGGGGGAGGAGGCTTGAAGCATGAAAGAACTTGCGGAACTATTTACAGGAATAAACAACGTGGACCGAGCGTACTATATTGGTTTGATGTCCGGCACCAGCATCGATGCGATTGATGCAGTAGTTGCGGACTTTGCGCCCTTCCCCCCGCACTGCCTTGCCACCCACTCGGTACCAATTGAGCCCGCATTAAAGCAGCGCATCCTCTCACTCTGTAGCCCCGGTGAAAATGAGATTGAGCGACTGGGGCAGCTCGATATAGAGTTGGGCCAGCAATTTGCACAGGCCGCACTGGAAGTTGCTAAGAAGGCGGCGCTAAATATTGAAAAGATTCAGGCTATTGGCAGCCACGGCCAGACCATTCGCCATGAACCAGAACTGCTCTATCCATTCACTCTACAGATTGGTGACCCCAACACGATTGCTCAGTTAAGTGGCATAACCACTGTTGCTGACTTTCGTCGTCGTGACCTCACCGTAGGCGGGCAAGGTGCCCCACTTGCCCCCGCTTATCACCGCTGGCTCCTGCAAGACCGAGGCGGTGCTGTGGTCAATATTGGCGGCATGGCCAATGTCACACTATTGCCCAAAGACCAAAGCAAGGCCGTAATCGGCTTTGATACCGGACCGGGGAATGTATTGATTGATTACTGGATGAACCGTGCCTACGATAAACCACTGGATCAAGATGGTGCCATTGCCCGCACTGGAAAAGTCTCTGAACCGCTGCTTTCAGAGATGCAAAAAGAGCCATTCCTGCATCAGCCCCCCCCAAAAAGCACCGGGCGAGAGACCTTTAATGCCACTTGGTTTGATCACCACTACAGCGCTATAGCACCACCTGCTGCAGAAGATGTCGCCGCTACATTGGTGGAGTTGACTGCATCAACCATTGCTGCGGCTGTTTTATCACAGCCATTTGAGAGTCGCTCACTCTGGGTCTGTGGTGGTGGAGCACACAACCGTTTTCTATTAGAGCGCATCGCAGCACACCTACCTGGCTGGCAAGTCGAAACCACTGCTGCGGTGGGAATGGCACCCGACTGGGTAGAGGCGATGGCCTTTGCGTGGCTGGCGTATCAGACCATCCATGGTAGAAGTAGCAACCTGCCATCGGTAACCGGGGCAACCGAGCCCGTTATTCTCGGAGGCATCTTTCCTGCCAGCAGAAAAAATAGCAGATAGCCTCTCCCCCTACCCCTTATCTCACTCTTGGGATAAACTCGCTTTTTTCGCACCATTTTTCTGTGACATTTAGCAACTGTTCATTATAAATAGAGCCCCCTATAAATAGAGACCCCTATGAAAACTAAAGCACGCGATATACTGATTCTATTGACTGGGCTCGTCCTCGGCATCTCACTTGCCGTAGAGCGTACCGTACTGGCAGAGCAACAAGATGATGCCGCCCTGCCACTACCACTCGAAGAGCTGCGCGCCTTCAGCCAGATCTACAATGAGATCAAAAAGAAGTATGTAGAGGAGGTCGATAGTAAAGAGCTGCTCAACAACGCCATTAAAGGGATGGTCAGCCGACTCGACCCCCACTCTGCCTATCTGCTGCCTGAGGCTCATGATGAACTACAGGTGAGCACCAAGGGGGAGTTTGGCGGCCTGGGTATCGAGGTGGGAATGGAAGATGGCTTTGTAAAGGTGATCTCCCCTATTGATGACACTCCAGCTCAGCGTGCAGGAATGAAGGCGGGTGACCTGATTATCCGTATCGACGGTACCGCAGTACAGGGGCTGACGCTGAACGAGGCGGTGAAAAAGATGCGCGGTAAGGTAGGCACCAAGATTGTGTTGACCGTAGTGCGCAAAGGAGAGGATCAGGCACTCACCATCGACATCATTCGTGATGTGATCCGCATCCGCAGCGTCAAGAGCAAAATGTTGGAGGAGGGCTTTGGTTATATTCGTATCAGCCAATTCCAGGTCAACACCGGCGAGAATATGCAGGCGATGATTGATGAGCTCATCGAAGAGGATAACGATGGCAAAGCGCTGAACGGAATGGTGCTGGATCTACGTAACAACCCCGGCGGTGTATTGAGTGCAGCAGTGAGTGTCTCTGATGCCTTCTTGACCGATGGGCTGGTGGTCTATACCGATGGTCGAGTGGGAGACGCTTCTGTTAAGTTTCAAGCCGATGCCGACGATATTCTGGATGGCGCACCCCTAGTTGTACTGGTCAATAACGGTTCAGCCTCTGCTTCTGAGATCGTCTCTGGAGCACTACAAGACCACAAGCGCGCAGTAATCATGGGCTCTCGTACCTTCGGTAAAGGGTCCGTGCAGACCATTCTACCCATGCGCAATGGTGCCGCACTGAAGCTGACCACTGCCCGCTACTTCACTCCATCAGGCCGCTCTATTCAGGCTGAGGGTATCACCCCTGATATCGAGCTGACCGACCTGAAAATCGAGAAAAAAGAGGATAAAGCGAAGAAGCATCGTGTCTCTGAGAAGGACCTCTCCGGCCATTTGAGCAATGGTAATGGCGAAAAGGGTGAGAAAGCGGATGATAAGTCTGCAGACAGCGACTCAGACACAAAAGAGAGTGATACAGACCAAGATAAAGAGGAGGAGAAGGTCAATCTCGCAGAGAAGGACTTTATGCTGTTCCAAGCACTCAATATGCTGAAGGGGCTACATCTGGTCCAAGCAGCTCAGTAATTCGAACATGCCACAGCCATCCGTACTGGTCCCACTCGCTGAGGGCTTTGAAGAGCTGGAAGCGATCACCATCATTGATCTACTGCGCCGAGCAGAGATCAAGGTGGTGGTGGCAGGGCTCAAAGAGGGGCCAATCCGAGCCAGCCGTAACACCCTGCATCTCGCCGATATGACCTTAGAGCAGGCACTGAAGCAGAAGTACGAGATGGTGGTACTGCCCGGTGGGCTGCCGGGTGCCGATCACCTCAATGCCGACCCACGTATTCACACACTGCTTCAACAGATGGCTGCAGAGGCGCGATACACCGCTGCGATCTGTGCCGCCCCCAAGGTGCTGGCTGATGCGGGCCTACTGGATGGCAAAGAGGCGACCAGCTACCCCGGATGTCTAAACAAGAGTCAGGCAATCCTAGTGGAGGATGCGGATGTGGTGACCGATGGCAAAGTGGTCACCTCCCGTGGCCCCGGCACCGCAATGGACTTTGCACTAGAGTTAATCGAGCTATTGCTGGGCGCAGAGAAGCGCGAGCAGGTTGAGGAGCCACTGGTTCGATAAATACGCTGTTTTAACAGCAAAAAAATTCTGGCTGGAACCAGCCGCTGAACTCGCCCATAATTACCCCACTGTTTACAACAACCATAAAATTTTTGTGGTAGATCACACCTGCCCCTGAAAGTTTTCCGCTATAGACAAAACAACCCCAAACATTTGATAAAAAATTGATGAAGACGCAACTACAGCAGCTGATCGAAGCCGCACTCTCACAACTGTGTAACGATGGTACCCTGCAACTAGAGACTCTCCCATCAGCGCTGGTTGAGCGTACCCGCGACCGCACTCACGGTGATTTCGCCACCAATATGGCGATGGTGCTGGCAAAACAGGCCAAGCGTAATCCGCGTGAGCTGGCACAACTGCTGCTAGATGCACTACCTGAAAGTGAGTTGGTGGTCAAAACCGAGATTGCAGGCCCCGGTTTTATCAACTTCTTTGTCTCGGATGCCGCCTACGCAACGGTCATCGCACAGGTCTTTGAGCAAAGCTCAAGCTATGGCAAAAGCCAAGTGGGAGCGGGTCAAAAGGTGTTGATGGAGTATGTCTCTGCCAACCCCACCGGCCCCCTGCATGTGGGCCATGGTCGTGGGGCTGCATACGGAGCAGCTACCGCCAGCCTGTTGAAGGCCGCAGGCTATCAGGTACACCGTGAATACTATGTCAATGATGCGGGTCGTCAGATGGATATCTTGGCAGCCAGCGTCTGGTTGCGCTATCTCGATCTCTGTGGAGAGGAGGTCACCTTCCCCAGCAACGGTTATCAGGGAGACTATATTTGGGATATCGCCGCAACCCTGCACCGTGAACAGCAGGATACCTTTCGTCACCCGATCGCTACGGTGCTGGAGGGGGTACCTGCAGATGAGCCAGACGGCGGTGATAAAGAGCTGCATATCGATGGCATCATTGAGCAGGCCCGAACCCTATTGGGGACAGCGCTCTACAAACAGGTACATGGTGCGGCATTAGAGGCGATCTTGGGGGGCATACGTCAAGATCTGTTGGAGTTTGGTGTTGAGTATGATGAGTGGTTCTCTGAGCAATCACTGATGGACGACCAGACCGTCGATCAGGCGATTGAGAAGTTGCAGGGAACAGGCGACATCTACGAGGAGAAAGGGGCACTTTGGTTCCGATCTACCGCCTATGGCGATGAGAAAGATCGAGTAGTAGTGCGCGATAATGGGTTAAAAACCTACTTTGCCTCCGATATCGCCTACCACATGAACAAGCTACAACGTGGCTACGACAAGATGATCGACATCTGGGGTGCCGACCACCACGGTTATGTACCGCGTGTACGTGCAGCACTCTCTGCAATGGGAGAGGAGCCGGATACCCTAGAGGTGTTGCTGGTGCAGTTTGCCTCTCTCTTCCGTGGCGGGGAGAAGGTACAGATGTCGACCCGCAGTGGCTCTTTCGTCACCCTGCGTGAACTACGACAGGAGGTGGGTGATGATGCCGCCCGCTTCTTCTACGTGCTGCGCAAGAGTGAGCAGCATATGGACTTTGATCTTGATCTGGCGGTTTCACAATCCTCCGAAAATCCGGTCTACTACATCCAGTACGCCCATGCCCGTATCCACAGCGTGATGCGCCAGCTACAAGAGAAGGGGATGAGCTGGGACCAAGAAGAGGGGTTAAACAGTCAAAACCTGCTGACAGAAGAGCATGAAAAGTCCTTAATGGTTGCGATCTCCCGTTATCCAGAGCTTCTGGAGGGGGCTGCACTACAGCGCGAACCTCACCAGTTGGCGCACTATCTGCGCGATTTGGCTCACGAACTACACACTTACTACAACAGTCACCACTTTATTGTTGAGGATCAAGCATTAAGGAATGCACGTCTTACCTTGATCAATGCTGCACGACAGGTATTTGTGAATGGGCTGACAGTACTGGGTGTCTCTGCACCAGAGGAGATGTAAGCCGATGTCACCCCGCTCTACAGTTGCAGGTTACCTTTCAGGGGGAGCGATGCTCTCTCTGGTGGTCGTGACCGTGGGGCTTTTCAGTGGCTATCTCTACTGGCTAAAAAGCAGTGGCAACGAGGTGGAGGTCGCAGCAAAACAGTCACTGAAACAGTCAAAAAAACAGGCTGAAAAGAGCCAGCGTGGTGATGAGCAGTTCCACTTTGATTTCTTCTCCATGCTGCCTCAAGAGGAGTACAACGGTGTCGAGGTCAAGCCACCTCAGAAAGCTCAAAAAACCAAACCCGCCAAAAAGAGAACACCACAGAAGAAGCCGTTGGCTGCACGAGCAAAAAATACTCCATCCTCAACCTCACCAACCGGAAACTATCTAATCCAGATGGGGGCATTTCGTAAACGCTCCTCAGCGGATCAGCACAAGGCTGAGTTGACTTTAATGGGGGTTGAGAATGTGGCAATCAATACCGTCAAGACCGCTAAAGGGTCGCTATTTCGGGTCAATGTCGGACCGTTCCAGAGTTTCTCAAGTGCGGAACACCAGCAGAGTCGCCTGAAAAAGGCGGGGTATAAATCGTTTCTCAAGAAGTATGCATCAAATACTCAATAACACCAGATAACCAACTGAAATTATGTCTTTTTAGCTGATATTCTATCCACTCTGAGACGTTCTCGTGTATCAAAGAATCGTCTCGAAAGGATCGATATTGCAATCATGATCCCCAATCCCGTCCCCCCTGCAATGAGAAAAAGGATGAGAATTTGGTATTTCACCGCCTCCATCGGGGCCGCACCTGCGAGAATCTGACCCGTCATCATCCCCGGTAGACTGATCACCCCCGCAGCGGCCATAGAGTTTAGAATAGGGATCATTCCCGTGCGAATTGCATCCTCTTTCAGGGTACGAATCGCCTCTGTCGCAGGCTGTCCCATCGCCAGTTTCGCCTCTAGAATTTGCCGCTGATCCCAGACACTGCTGGTGAGCCGATCCATCCCCAGAGAGATCCCGTTCATGGTGTTACCAAGCAGCATTCCCAGCAGTGGAATGGCATATTGGGGATGGTACCAAGGGTCATATTCGATGATCACCAGCAGTGCAAAAAGCGCCGTCACCAGAGAGGAGAGAAACATCGCCGCAGTGCCAGTGAAGAACCCCCAGCCATCGGTAAGTCGGCGCTGTTGTCGTAAGTGAATCTCCCGCCCTGCTAGGGTCACCATCACCAGTGACATTACACTGACCCAGAACAGGCTGCTGTGGTTGAACAGGGTCTGTAGCACCAGCGCCACGGCAAGTAGCTGCAGGGTTGCACGCACAGAGGCAAAAAGGATTTTCTTCTCCAACCCTGCATGGCTGCGGTAGGAGAGCAGCGCAACAAACAGCACCAGCAGCGCTGCCAGAGCCAGGTCCAAGGCTGAAAGCTGAATCATTGTGCAATCTCCAGTGGAGTCAGTACTCCATCCACCATACGAAATTGCCGCTGAGCCACTCGACCCAGCTGCTCCTGATCGTGGCTGACCCAGAGCAGTGCAGCCTGTTGTTGCTGTTGATAGTGGAGCAACATCTGTTCAACACGCTGGATATTTTCCCGGTCAAGACTGGCGGTAGGCTCATCCAGCAGCAGTACACA
>JABGQL010000081.1 GCA_018648825.1 Gammaproteobacteria bacterium | reverse complement strand
TGGTGGCCTGAGGATGAAGAGCTTGAGACTTCATAATTTGTAGGAAACTTCAGTATATTGAGTAATCATCAGGTAAGTCTTGAGTAAGTATTGCGTCATAGGGTTACATGCGGAACTGGTCGCCGAGATAGACCTCGCGTACCTGTTCGTGCTCCAGAATATGGTCTGGGTTGCCTTCGGCAATAACCGTCCCCTCGCTGATAATATAGGCGCGATTACAGACGTTTAGGGTCTCACGCACATTGTGATCGGTGATCATCACCCCAATGCCACGCGCAGCGAGGTGGCGTACCACCTTTTGGATGTCGATAACAGAGATGGGGTCAACCCCAGCAAAAGGCTCATCCAGCAGGATAAAGCTGGGGGCTGCTGCCAGTGCGCGCGCAATTTCAACTCGACGTCGCTCCCCACCAGAGAGGCTGAGCCCCTTGGTACTACGGATATGGGCGAGATGAAACTCTTCCAATAGGTTCTCCAGCTCAATTTCAGCATCACCTTCATCCAAATCATCACGGTACTGGAGAATAGCGAGAATATTATCCTCCACGGAGAGCTTTTTAAATACAGAGGGTTCTTGTGGCAGATAACCGATCCCATGTCGTGCCCGTTTGTGCATGGGCATCCGAGTGATCTTTTTTCCATTCAGCTCAATGGTGCCGTTATTGGCGCGTATTAGCCCCACAATCATATAAAAAGAGGTGGTCTTGCCTGCGCCATTGGGGCCCAGTAGCCCTACGACTTCACCACCAAAAACATCCAGCGAGACACCTTGCACCACTCGCTTGCGGCCAAAACGTTTCTCCAGATGTTGGGCCGAAAGGTGCGGCCGGGGTTCTTGCTGATCCATCGGTAGGGGGGTGTTTATCGGTGTGGTGAGCGGATATGGTCGCAAGTACCGGGCGCACTGTCGGGACGAAATACCGTGCGGGTGCGTGCCTTGGCCTTCATGATATCGTTGTTGATGTCATAGATGATGCGCTGCCCTTTCTGCTCACTCCCCTTCTGGCAGAAGATCGCCTCGCGTTTTTTGGTGCCGATAAGCCGTATCTGGTCATCGTTAGACTGGTAGATCAGGCGGTCTGAGAGTCCACGCACAGGCTTCTCTCCGGGGTTGGGGATCTGTTGAAAGTAGGCCTGTTTTTTGTCACCGCCATAGATGACAGCCTTCTCTAGATCACTGTTCTTAAAAAAGAGCTCCACCTTGTCGGCATCGATCTCCAATGAGCCTTGGGTCATGCGTACCATGCCAGAATAGACGGCGTACCCCTCTTGATCTCGCAGCTCAGCGGTCTCTGAGATGATCTCCAGCGGCTGGTCCTTGTCATTAGGCAGAGCCTGAAGAGTGGGCGAGAGGAGCAACAGCAGTGCAAATAGTGGTGTTGGCGTGTGTCTGTTCATGGTGTCTGCAGTAGTTGAGCTATTTTCATTTTTGTAAATCATAACAAATAGAGTATGTCGACGTCTGCCTCAGGGCTGATAATGGCCTGTTGCATTTTTCAGTAACTGGACAATGCCGCTTCCCATCCACGCCTTGGCCCCAATAGACTGTGTTACCGAGCTTTCAGTACTGAAGGTGATGGGTTGGTCGGTTACCAGATACTCTTCATCGGTAAACAGGTCCAACATCTCGCTTTCGATCAGACTGAATTTTTCACTCTTCCGGTAACGCTGGTTGGCGACCACATCACCGCTTAAGGTGATACGGTTGGTCTCTTCGTACTGAATGCCGTGGTCAGCACGCAGGAACCAAGGGGGATTGCCCTCGGTGTAAGTGATGGCGCGGGGCTGGACCATCTCGGCGTGGTTCTGATTGGGGTAATGGTCTACACGGTCTGCGTGAAAGGTGCTGGCAACCTTGCCCGCTTTGTCCATCTTCTTGCGGTCGAACTGGACGATAAAGTAGTCGGTGGGGATCTCCACCTTGCGCTCTACCTTTTTAGGTTGTGGTGCCAGATACCAAGTGGCAACCACTGCCAGAACCAGCAGAAAGGTGATGATATTTTTCAATTGGTAATGCCTCGAACCTGACCCTCAATCATTGCTTGAAGTGTGCCTTGTGCCGACATAATCAGATCGCAGACATTGCGTGCACCACCCAGACCTCCCGCTTGGGGGGTGGTCCAGTGAGCGCGCTGGATCACCTCAGGGTGTGCATCGGATACCGCAATCGATAGCCCAACACGGCTCATTACTGGCAGGTCAATCAGATCGTCGCCGACATAGGCCACCTGTTGATGAGAGAGCCCCAGTTTGTGAGCCATCTCCTCAAATGCGGGCACCTTATCGGACTGCCCTTGATAGAGGTGTTGTATGCCCAAGTTCTCCATCCGTTTGGTCACCAGTGGGGCGCTGCGTGCAGTGATAATGCCGACCTCCACGCCGCTCTGCATCAACATTTTCATTCCCAGTCCATCTTTGGCGTAGAACGCCTTGTACTCCTCTCCGCTATCGCCAAAGTAGAGGCGGCCATCGGTGAGTACCCCATCGACATCGAAGATCACCAGTTTGATCTGCTCTGCCTGATTTCGGACGGTTTCGCTAATTTCAAACATGCTCACACGGCCTTGGCGTGGAGTAGGTCAAGCATGTTGAGTGCGCCGACTAACTTCTGTTCTGCGTCGACCACAAATAGCCCGTTAATATTCTTGTGGTCCATGATCTGTAGTGCCTCTTCTACCAACAGTTCAGGTGGGGCGGTGGTGCAGTGGGTTGTCATCACTTGGTCAATGGGGGTAGTCTGAATATCCAGCTTCTGGTCCATGGTACGGCGTAGGTCGCCATCGGTGTAGATGCCAAGTAGTGTGCCGCTTTTATCGATAATGGCGGTCATACCTAGACCTTTTGAGGTCATCTCAAACAGAGCATCGCGGATCATGCCGCCACTCTGAATGGCCGGGATACGTGTCTCTTTGTGCATGATATCGCTGATTCGCAATAGCAGTCGCCGCCCCAATGCGCCAGCAGGGTGGGAGCGGGCAAAATCTTCAGCGGTAAAGCCGCGACTCTCTAGTAGTGCCACTGCCAGTGCATCGCCCATCACCAGTGCGGCGGTGGTGCTGGAGGTGGGGGCCAGCCCCAGTGGGCATGCCTCCTTCTCAACGCTAACATCCAAGTGAATGTTAGCGCCCTGTGCTAGGGTGGAATTTGGATTCCCGGTCATCGCAACCATCGGTACTCCAAGGCGCTTGATGACCGGAAGGATCATCAACACTTCGCTGGTCTCACCAGAGTTGGAGAGGGTAATCACCACATCACTTTCGGTCACCATACCAAGGTCACCGTGGCTCGCCTCGCCAGGGTGGACAAAGAAGGCGGGGGTGCCTGTGCTGGCCAGTGTAGCGGCGATCTTGTTACCGATATGGCCCGACTTGCCCATGCCGATCACCACTACGCGGCCTCTACAGCCGAGCATGATTTCACAGGCCTGTTCAAAACTTTGGTCAATGCGCTCTAGCAGGGCCTCAATAGCTACCGCCTCTGCACGGACAACCGCGCGGCCCAGTTTTGCAATGTTGTTGGAATTACTCATACGTGGATTGTCTGCTCAAAGAGGAGCCAGAGGTAGCCGCCGAAACAGCTCAATAGGATGGCCCCCTCAATCCGTCCAATTGATTTTTTATCGCTCTTAAAGAGAGTGGACATCAGGTAGAGCATCACGGTGAGGCCCGCCATAATCAGGTAGTCACGGCTCAGCACCTCTGCATCGATGGTGCTGGGGAGAATCAGTCCCGGTAACGCCAGTACCCCTAGAATATTGAAGAGGTTAGAGCCGATGATGTTCCCAATGGCCATATCATGCTCTTGTTTACGTGCGGCGGTAATGGAGGCGGCTAGCTCAGGGAGACTGGTGCCGATGGCGATGATGGTGAGGCCAATCACCAGTTCGCTGATCTCAAAGGCGATGGCGATCTCAACTGCAGCGTTGACGATGAGACGGGAGCTGAGTAGCAGTACGACCAGCCCGACCAGGGTCCAGAGAATAGCCGCTTTCAGGGAGAGGTCATGATCGATCTCATCCTCAATCTCTGGTGGAAAGGAGTCATCTCCCGCCTTCTCTCGGTTGCTGTGGATCAGCCATGCCATCAATAGTATCAATGAGCTGAAGAGAATGATGCCATCCATCCGGCCGAGTGAGTAGTCGAGCAGTAACACGCCACAGCCTGCGGTTACAATCAACAGCAGCGGGAATTCGCGCTTTAGAATCTTGGAACGTACGGTAATCGGCATGATCATTGCGGTCACGCCCAATACCAAGGCAATGTTCGCAATATTTGAGCCGATGGCATTGCCGATACCGATGCCGGGACTCCCTTCAAAAGCAGCGAGTGAGGAGACCATCATCTCCGGGGCGCTGGTGCCGAAACCCATAATCACCAGTCCAATCACCAGAGGGGAGACATTCAGCTGCTCCGCGGTTGCGGCGGCACCCAGTACAAAACGGTCAGCACTCCAGACCAGCAGTGCGATACCCGCAAAAATGGCAATCAGGTTCTCAATCATGGGGGCGTAGTATACTGGATTGTTATTGATAGTTTGTAGGATCTTGATTGATGTCAGAAACACACAGCCCGCAGTTGAAGTTGGGTACCATTGGATGGGAGCAGGGGTTTGAGGCGGACCATTTCTACCCGGATGACCTGCCCGAAGATTGGCGTTTGACCTACCTCTCTAATGAGTTGGATCGGGTGGCAATCCCGGTGTTGGCACTGCAGGGGGTTGATGAGGAGACGGTTGAAGAGTGGGAGGAGGATACCCACGAACAGTTCCGCTTTTATCTATGGGCAACCTCATCCGACACACCTTCACAAGTGGCTGAGGCCCTAGAAAAGCTCTCTCCGCTGGGAGAGAAGTTATGTGCGGTGCTGAGTGAGCAACCGCTTACACTTAATTTTTCCACTGTTCTATTGCAACCGCAGACGCTGAAAGAGACTATGGGGGAGATTCAATTGCTCTCTGTGGGAGGTGAAGTTGCAATAGTAGAGGCGCAACAGGAGCTATCTCCGATGGTGATGCGAGAGTTGCTTGAGCGGCTCAAGGGGCAGCAAGTGGATACCCTGCTTTTTGTGCCTGAGGCAGGGTTGATTGCCAATCTGGCGAATGCAGAGACCATCAGCGCACTCTTGGGGTAGAGAGGCGTATAATCTCCTTATGGTCCACGCTCAACGAAAACCACGAAAACGTCCTCGCAGAAAACCGGCTGATGTGTTGGTGCGTATTCGTGGGCTAGAGTTTGCCCATCAAGGCAGAGAGGTGGAGCAAGGCCCAATCTTTCGAGGTGTTGATCTCGATTTTTACCGAGGCAAGGTGGTGGCGATTTTGGGACCAAGTGGTACTGGAAAGACTACACTGCTGAAACTGATCGGTGGTCAACTTTCGCCGCAGGCGGGAACCATTGAGGTGGATGGTGAGGTGGTGGATGAGCTAGATCGCAAGGGGCTTTACCGCCTACGTAAACGCATGGGCATGTTGTTCCAGAGTGGTGCACTGCTTACCGATATGACGGTATTTGATAATGTTGCCTTCCCCATTCGTGAACACAGCGATCTGCCGGAGTCGATGGTACGGGATCTGGTGTTAATGAAACTCGAAGCGGTAGGACTGCGTGGTGCTCAAGAGTTAATGCCTGCAGAGCTGTCGGGTGGTATGGCGCGGCGAGTGGCACTGGCGCGGGCGATTGCGCTGGACCCGATGATGATTTTGTATGATGAGCCATTTACTGGGCAAGACCCTATCTCTATGGGGGTGTTGATCAAGCTCATTCGTGAGCTCAACCAGACTCTGCGCTTGACCAGTGTAGTGGTCTCCCATGATGTCGAGGAGACGCTTTCTATTGCTGATTACGTCTACCTGCTCTCTGAGGGGCAGGTGGTGGGCCAAGGGACTCCGCAGCAGATTCGCAAGAGCAGTTCAGCATGGGTGCAGCAATTTTTGCGCGGTGAACCCGATGGTCCGGTACCGTTTCACATCCCCACCATTTCACTACAGCAAGAGTTGCTGGAGGAGGGGGCGTGAATAGAGTCTTCAACTCGGTGCAGCGCCTGGGTCGCGGTACCCTTTTTCTGTTCCACCTGCTGGGTGGTATTGGATCACTGATTCCCCGCTTCAGTCTGGTGATTCAACAGCTCTACTCCGTAGGGGTGCATTCGCTGTTGATTGTGGTAGTGGCGGGACTCTTTGTGGGGATGGTGCTGGGATTGCAAGGCTACAACACGCTGGTTGATTTTGGTGCAGAGGAGTCGCTGGGGGTGTTGGTGGCGCTCTCGCTGGTGCGCGAGCTGGGGCCGGTAGTGGCAGCGCTACTGTTTGCCGGTCGGGCAGGCTCTGCGTTGACTGCAGAGATTGGTCTGATGAAGGCGACTGAACAGCTCTCTGGAATGGAGATGATGGCGGTTGATCCGGTGCATCGCATTGTCTCCCCCCGCTTTCTGGCGGGTTTTCTTTCACTGCCCTTGTTGACGGGGATCTTTACGGTGCTGGGGGTCTATGGCGGCTATTTTGTTGCGGTACCGTTATTGGGGGTGGATGATGGAGCCTTCTGGTCGCAGATGCAGGCGCGGGTCGATTTTTATGATGACTTGATGAGTGGAGTTATCAAGAGTGTGGTGTTTGGTTTTGTGGTGAGCTGGATTGCGCTGTTTGAGGGGTACGATGCAACTCCGACTTCAGAAGGGGTGTCGCGGGCGACCACTCGTACAGTGGTGCATGCCTCGTTGGCGGTGTTGGGGCTGGATTTTGTGTTAACCGCATTGATGTTTGGGGCGTAGGCTGATTTGGCCTCGTGCCGATTGATAATGGTGTATTAAAAATGAAACAGAATAGAGCGGTTGAAATTTGGGTGGGACTTTTTGTGGGGCTGGGTATGGCTGCGTTGGTCGCCTCCGCCTTTTATGTGGGGAACCTGAGTAGCTATAACAGTGATTCGGGCTATAAGCTGGAGGCCCGCTTTGATGAGATCGGTGGGTTGAAGGCTCGATCACCAGTGACCATCTCCGGCGTGCAGGTGGGGCGAGTGATCAGTATTCATCTGGATAATCAAGAGTACCGTGCGGTGGTACGGATGGAGATTGATCCAGAAAAGCTGCCACTACAGCAGGTTGGTGAAGAGGGAGAGCAGCTGTTCGACGAGCACGGGCAGTTACTGCTCTGTGATAAGGGTGGGGAGCCGCCTGCCTGTTCTACCATCCTCTATGAGGATGCCTCGGCCAGTATCCTCACCGCCGGTATGTTGGGCGAACAGTATGTCGGCCTAGAGCCAGGTGGCGGGGCGCTCGCCTTTCTCTATCCTGGAGATGAGGTGCGGATGACGCAATCTTCTATCGCTCTGGAGCAGGTAATTGGACAGTTCCTGTTTAACCAGGTGGGTGACGATGCACAATAAAAGCGCAATAATTTGTAACAATTTGTAGGTTGTTTGCCACTCCATAAACAACGAAAATACCCCTTTTCTTACTTTAACCACTCAGGCAGTCGATTATGCGTGCAACGTCCCCACTTTTATGGAGTACTCTGCTTCTCCTTTGTAGTCTTATCTCTCCGCTACAGGCAGCGACTGAGACCCCGGACCTCACTATGCAACGCCTTACCCAAGAGGTGTTTGAACGGTTAGAGGCAAAAGAAGCCTATATGAAGGCCAATCCGGCTCAGGTTCAAATGGTTGGGCGTGAACTGGTAAACGAATTTGTCCTCCCTTTTCTAGATATGAAGCTGATGTCCCGCTGGATCATTGGCAAGAGCTGGCGTACCGCAACGGTTGAGCAGCGTCAGCGCTTTGAGACTGAGTTTACCAATATGTTGATTCGCACCTATGCCAGTGCGCTGCTGGAGTTTCGCGGCAAGGCAGTGAACTTCAAGCCTTTTCATCGTGACCCCAAACGTAAGGATGCGGTGGTGAAGGCGGAGTTCTCCGGTGGTGATGGCTCTCCTGCGATACCGGTACTGTTCCGCGTGCGTATTGATAAGCAGAAAGAGTGGAAGGCGTTCGATATTATTGTGGATGGTGTCAGCTTAGTGAAAAACTACCGTTCAAGCTTTGGCGCAGAGATCCGCAAAGTGGGGTTGGAGGGGTTGATCAAGCGCCTCTCTACCCATAATACGAAGCAGAAGAAGGGGTGAGTAGCCTCTCTCTCCACGTTGAAGGAGATACCGTTGCGCTCAACGGGGAGATGACCTTCTCCACGGTAACCGCAGCCCTTAACCAATCTAACAACTTGTTTGGCCGAGAGGGAGAACTGCAGGTTGACCTCAAGGGGGTCGCTCGCGTTGATAGTGCAGGGGTCTCTCTATTGCTGGAGTGGTTTCGTCGAATGGAGCAGCAGCGGCGCAAGATCAGCTTTCTCAATGTGCCGCATGCACTGCAACGATTGGCGCGTATTGGAGGGGTGGCAACACTACTCTCTATTGATGCTGAGCGATAATCATGTCCATTCCAGCGATTGAGTTACACGCTGTTGAGAAACGCTACGCTACCACCCACGCCCTGAAAGGGGTCAGTTTTCGTGTAGAGCAGGGCGAGTTTTTTGGGCTGCTCGGTCCCAATGGTGCGGGCAAATCGACCCTGATCAATATCATGGGGGGGTTGGCGCAGGCAAGCTCTGGAAAGGTCGAGGTGATGGGGCATGATGTGGTGCGTGACTATCGCAACTCTCGCAAACGTATCGGCATTGTGCCGCAAGAGCTGGTCTATGACCCCTTCTTCACGGTGTGGGAGATGCTCACCATCCAGTCTGGTTATTTTGGCTTGGGCAGAGAGAACCACGCTTGGCTGGAGGAGCTGTTGGATACCCTCAACCTGACAGAGAAGCGAGATGAAAATCTACAGCGGCTCTCAGGTGGGATGAAGCGCCGAGTACTGATTGCGCAGGCACTGGTGCATCGCCCTCCGGTTGTGGTGTTGGATGAGCCTACGGCGGGGGTGGATGTAGAGCTGCGTCGTGCGCTCTGGAGCTTTGCTCACCGCTTGCATAAAGAGGGGCATACCATCCTCTTGACTACCCACTACCTGGAGGAGGCAGAGTCGATGTGTGATCGTATCGCGGTCCTCAACCAAGGGGCGTTGGTGGCATTGAATGATCAGCAAGAGTTGATTGCGCAGTATCCACACCAGATTGGTGTGGTGGATCAGATTCTAGATGGTGAGTTGCCGCAGTTGCTCTCTTCGGCCATTATCTCTCGCAGCCGTAATCGTACCCAGATCCGTATGCCACGGGTATTAGATGCAGATCATCCGCTGTTGCAACAGTTGAGTGCTGTCGGTATCCAGCTGGATCAGTTGCAGCTGCGTGATCCTACTTTGGAAGAGGTTTTTCTTGATCTGACTCGTTCTGCGGTAGAGGAGGAGAAGCGATGATTGGCTTTGGCTGCTGGACGCTATTCAAAAAAGAGGTGTGGCGCTTCCTGAAGGTTTTTGTGCAGACCGTACTTGCTCCGGCGGTCTCCACGCTGCTCTACCTGTTGGTCTTTGGTGTGGTGTTTGAAGAGGCGGTGGTGGTCTATGAGGGGCACAGCTACAGCAGCTTTCTGATCCCGGGTCTGGTGATGATGACCTTGGCGCAGAACGCCTTTGCGAATAGCTCCTCCAGTATTTTGCAGTCTAAAATGAATGGCAATATCGTCTTTATGTTGCTGGCTCCACTCTCTTCGCTGGAGGTCTATATCGCCTTTCTTGGTGCGGCTATTCTGCGAGGTTTGATCACGGGGGGCTCGGTGCTGTTGATTGCATCACTGCTGGTGGATGTGGAGATCTACTCCGTGGGGCTAATTCTGTTATTTGCGCTGCTCGCCAGCGGGGTGTTGGGTGCGTTGGGCATCATTGCTGGGATCTGGTCAGAGAAGTATGACCACCTCTCCGCTTTTCAGAATTTCATTATTCTGCCGCTCACCTTTCTCAGTGGTGTTTTCTTTTCGATCCAGGGGCTCTCGCCATTTTGGCAACAGGTTTCGGCATGGAATCCAGTCTTTTATCTGATTGATGGTTTCCGTTATGGTTTTCTTGGGGTGTCCGATGTCCCTTATCTACAGAGTGTGTGGGTTGCGCTGCTGTTTTTGGTTATGTTGACGGGCATCTCTGTGGCGATTCTCCGTTCTGGTTATAAATTAAGAGGCTGACAGATGGATAAATTACGTATTGTCGGTGGTACCCCTCTACAGGGGCGAGTGCGCATCTCCGGGGCAAAGAATGCGGTGCTGCCAATTCTGGCAGCCTCACTGCTGGCAGAGAGTCCGGTCTCGATTCGGCGCGTACCCCAGCTACGGGATGTCAGTACCATGATGAGCTTGCTCTCTGAAATGGGTGTAGGGGTTATGCTGGAAGATGCCAATGGGGTGGGTGTGGATGCGGCAGATATCCCCAACCCCGTCGCAGAGTATGATTTGGTGAAGACCATGCGTGCCTCAATTCTGGTGCTGGGGCCACTGTTGGCGCGTGTCGGTGAGGCCAAGGTCTCGTTGCCGGGGGGGTGCGCGATTGGTGCGCGTCCGGTCAACCTCCATGTCGATGGTCTACGGGCGATGGGTGCTGAGGTGGAGATTGAGCAGGGCTATATCCACGCCACCGCCAAACAGCTCAGGGGGGCGCATATCCTGCTCGACTCGGTAACGGTGACCGGTACTCAAAATCTGATGATGGCGGCTGCACTGGCAGAGGGAAAGACCATTTTGGAAAATGCGGCGCGAGAGCCTGAGGTGGTCGATCTCGCCAATTTTATCAATGCGATGGGTGGCAAGGTGAGTGGGTCGGGTAGTAGCACCATCGAGATTGAAGGGGTGCAGCGCCTAAATGGGGTAGAGTACAGCGTCATTGCAGACCGTATTGAGACCGGAACCTATCTGGTGGCGGCTGCCATTACTGGGGGTTCCATTGAGTTGATTGATACAGATCCGTTGCTGCTGGAGTCCGTGTTGCTTAAGTTAGAGGAGGCGGGTGCGACCATTGAGAGTGATGGGGAGCGTATCTCGCTGGATATGCAGGGGCGTAGAGTGAAGGCGGTCAGTTTTAGTACCTCTCCCCATCCCGCCTTTCCTACGGATATGCAGGCGCAGTTTATGGCGCTAAACTCCATTGCTGAAGGCACGGGTGTAATCTCAGAAACCATCTTTGAAAACCGTTTTATGCACGTGCCAGAGCTACAGCGGATGGGGGCCAAGCTGCAGATTAATGGACACAGTGTATTGGTAGAGGGGGTTCCTTCATTGGCGGGAGCACAGGTGATGGCAACGGATCTGCGTGCTTCAGCGGGATTGGTGCTAGCGGGGTTGGCTGCAGAGGGGGAGACCATTATTGAGCGTATCTACCATATTGATCGAGGGTATGAGACGATTGAGGAGAAGTTGATGCAGCTGGGGGCAGAGATTGAACGCTTGCCTTAAGGAAGAGTTGCTCCTTGCTTGTGCGTAGACCCCTTACAACAGAGAAAAGCTACGCAACACTCCAGCAAGCTCATGATCTTTTTTTGCCAACTCCCGTAATGTATCCACCAAGCGTGTTAACACAGTCCCATCAGGATGCCTTAAACCAAGATCTCTCTCCAAATCATATTTGAGCTCCTGAACCTCTCGTTCCAGAGGCTTCAGTGCAGTGCGCCGATCCCATGCAATATAGCCAAATAGTGCAACCATCAACATAATCAGAGCAGAGAAGAGCGTTAGCATGGTTGATTCGAGGCTGGAAAAGCGTTGATTAATTGAGGTATTCATATCATCAAAACGCTGATCAATGGAGATATTCATATCATCAAAGCGCTGATCGATCGCCTTTAGCTCACCTTTAATCTCGGCAAGTGATTCAATAATCTCTCGATCACTAATGCGCGGGGCCACCTCAACAGCCTCTGCCGAAAAGGTAAGCGGCAACAGAGAGAAAAGGGGAAGAAGTAGATAGACAATCCTCATAACCTGATCGAGTCTAACAACAAAGGGAGCATTGAACAATGGAAATATGCGGCTACCAGCAACCCCCATTATGGTGCTGTTTTTGGCTCCTTCCCCCTATCCACCCCGATCGATCGTAGGCTGGTAAGCCTCCTTACAACAGAGAAAAGCTACGCAACACTCCAGCAAGCTCATGATCTTTTTTTGCCAACTCCCGTAATGTATCCACTAGGCGTGTTAACACAGTCCCGTCAGGATGCCTTAAACCAAGATCTCTCTCTAGGTCATATTTGAGTTCCTGAACCTCTCGTTCTAGAGGTTTCAATGCAGTGCGCCGATCCCATGCAATATAGCCAAACAGTGCAACCATCAACATAATCAGTGCAGAGAAGAGCGTTAGCATGGTTGATTCGAGGCTGGAAAAGCGTTGATTGATTGATGTGTTCATATCATCAAAACGCTGATCGATGGAGATATTCATATCATCAAAGCGCTGATCGATCACCTCAAAGCGCTGATCGATCGCTTCAAAGCGTTGATTGATCGCCTTTAGCTCACCTTTAATCTCGGCAAGTGACTCAATAATCTCCCGATCACTAATGCGCGGGGCCACCTCAACAGCCTCTACCGAAAAGGCGGTCAGCAACAGAAAGAGGATAGAAGGAGCTAGGTAGATGATTCTCATGTCATTCTGAGTCTAGCAATAAAAGATGAGAAAGTCATCTTTAACCTAGTACCCAAATCTCCATATAGACCGACCTCACCGCGCCCAGCGACTCAATGTGGCTGT
>JABGQL010000168.1 GCA_018648825.1 Gammaproteobacteria bacterium | reverse complement strand
ATGCTGATAACCGATTAAGGAAATGTGCCGATGGAAATTGAGTATATCTTTCGCTTTAGCAAGGGGCGTATCGAGCAATTCAATCTACAGTTTGACGATGAGGATTTATCATTGCAATCTGGGTTAGGGGAAGTGTCTGAGGAGCCTTGGATGGTGTTATCTAACCATCAGTGTAAAGGATGCTCTTTAGATCAACAAACATCACCGCTTTGCCCAGTAGCAGCGAATTTAGGGGGTATGATAAGACCATTTAAGGAAGAAATCTCTCATACGGAAGTTGAGGTTGAGGTACTTTTTCGCGAGCGTAAGATCAGTAAATGTTGTGATCTGCAACAAGGGATACGCTCAATGATGGGGTTAGTTATGGCAACAAGTGGTTGCCCGTTGCTGGACAAACTGCGCCCAATGGCTTATCTACATCAACCTTTTTCGACAATGGATGAGACTTTGTTCCGTTCTGTTTCCAGTTACCTAATGGCTCAGTTCTTACACCCTTCAGATAATCAACAACATAACTTTGATTTGGAGGGAGTGCGTCAGTTGTTCAATGATATTACTTTGACTAATGAAAGCTTTGCGCTACGTATACAGTCAATAGGTGGGAGAGATGCTAATATCAATGCACTGCTAGGATTAGATATTGCTGTAAAAATTGGTGGTATGTCTGTCGATTCAGATTGGCTAGAAAAAGTAAAGCCTCTATTTTCGGGCTTCATTAGGAGAGAGGTTCAGGCTCCTTGAATATGGGTTGATAGGGCTCCAAAAAGTGCCCTAGATTCGTTGATACAGTTGGGTGGGGGCAGAAAAAGGAGGCATTACTGTGTAATGCCTGCCATCATCTTATTGCGCTGCTTCAAATAACGTTTGTACTGCTTGATGGATTCGTTCTTCGACTGAGAGAGACTCTGCTCTTGTAGGAACAGCGCCATCCGTTGACGATCTTTTCTGGCCCGTTCCGAGCCAAAGGCCTCTGCCAAACTGTACCAACTGTGTGCGGCGGTAAAGCGCATGATCTTGGTCTCATAGAGTTTGCCGACCTTGCGTGCCAGCTCGCCGCGCTCCTCTTCGGCAAAACGGATGGGGTTGAGTGCACGTTCTCCCAGCCACTCTGCAGCCCGCTCCGGGTTGGCATGGACAGGCCCCCCTTTCTGAAACAGCACCCCCAGCTCCTCCTGCAGTGAAGCCAGCTGCAGTAGGTTGATCCTCTTTTTCTGCGCTTCAATGAGCGAGGCAGCCATTTTGTTGCCATTTTCAACAGCCAGAGAGAGTGCCAGTAGGGCACGACTCGGCTCTGGCTGGATCAGTATTCCCTCTGCATAGAGTTTCCCTAGTTCGTACTGGGCATCGCCACTCCCCTCTCCAGCGAGACGGGTCAGTTCTACCACCGCCTTTTTGCCGTCTCCGGCTGCAATTGCCTTGCGCGCAGTGTCGAGATCAGCCATAGCATTGTGTGAAAAGGAGAAGAATATAAGCAGCAGAGTCAGTTTTTTCATCCCCCCATTATACAGCTTGCGTATAATCCAATTCATGTCAGGAAATAGCTACGGAAAACTCTTTACGGTGACCACCTTTGGCGAGAGCCACGGGGCTGGTTTGGGTTGTATTGTCGATGGGTCTCCTCCCGGTATTGAGCTGAGTGAGGCGATGATTCAGGTGGACCTAGATCGTCGTAAGCCCGGTACCTCACGTCACACCACGCAGCGTCGTGAGGATGATGAGGTGGAGATCCTCTCAGGAGTGTTTGAGGGAAAGACCACGGGAACGCCAATCGGACTGTTGATCCGCAATAAAGATCAGCGCTCCAAGGACTACTCTAATATCGCCGACCGTTTTCGCCCCGGCCATGCCGATTACACCTATACGCAGAAGTATGGTTTTCGGGACTATCGTGGTGGCGGGCGCTCCTCTGCCCGTGAAACAGCGATGCGAGTGGCGGCAGGTGCAGTAGCCAAACAGGTACTGAAGGCTCAATTTGGGGTCGAGATACACGGTTATCTGGCTCAGCTGGGGCCGATCAGCGTAGAGCAGCTGGACTGGGATCAGGTCCATCAGAATCCTTTCTTCTCTCCCGATGCGGATAAGGTAGCGGAGATGGAGGCCTACATGGATGCGCTACGCAAAGAGGGGAACTCCATTGGAGCGCGTATCAATGTGGTGGCTACAGGCGTACCACCGGGATGGGGTGAGCCGATCTTTGATCGCCTAGATGCCGAGATTGCCCATGCGATGATGAGCATCAATGCGGTGAAAGGGGTGGAGATCGGTGCAGGTTTTGAGTCTGTGGTGCAGAAAGGCACCGAGCACCGCGATGAGATGACCCCCAACGGTTTTAAGAGTAACCACGCAGGCGGTATTCTTGGCGGCATCTCTTCTGGGCAGGATATTCTGGTCTCGATGGCGCTCAAGCCCACTTCCAGTTTGCATATTCCGGGTGAGACTATCAATCGAGATGGAGAGACCGTCGAGGTAGTGACCAAAGGGCGGCACGATCCTTGTGTCGGAATTCGTGCGACTCCGATTGCAGAGGCGATGTTGGCGATTGTGCTGCTCGACCATGCACTGCGCCAGCGCGGGCAGAATGGCGTGGTGCAGTGCGATACTCCCGTCATTTAACACGACCTTTATGCTGTTGGTGATGTGACCACTCCGCTCCCTTACTTCCGGCTCTCCGGATTTTACCTCTTCTACTTTGCTACATTGGGGGTGCTGATCCCTTATTGGAGCCCCTATCTGGAGAGTCTCGGTTTCACCATTATGGAGATTGGTGAGTTGACCGCGATTCTGGCGGCAACCAAAATTGTCGCTCCCAATATTTGGGGGTGGTGGGCCGACCGTCGTGGGGAGCACCTGTTGATTGTCCGCTTCGCCTCACTCGCCTCTATTATCGCTTTTGCGGGCGTCTTTTTGGGGAGTGGTTATTGGTGGATGGCGCTGATAATTGCGCTCTTTAGCTTCTTTTGGAATGCCTCTCTTCCTCAGTTTGAGGCGGTAACCCTAAACCATCTGGGGAAGTCAGTAGAGCGCTACTCCTCCATTCGGCTCTGGGGTTCGGTGGGCTTTATCGTCACTGTGGCGGCGTTGGGGCCACTGCTGGAGTGGCAGGGGGTCTGGTTGGTGCCACTGGCATTGATTTTGTTGATGGTGGGGATCTGGCTCAGTAGCTTGCTGATACCCGCAGTGCCTGATCCTGAACATGAGCATCCACATATCAGTCTGCGTAGCGTACTGGGTCGCCCTGTGGTGGTGGCGTTGCTGCTGGTCGCTTTTCTCAATCAAGCGGCACATGGCACTTATTACACCTTTTTTACCCTCTATCTGGAGTCATTTGGCCATGATAAAGGGGTGATTGGGATGATTTGGGCGCTGAGTGTAGGGGCAGAGGTGGCCGCCTTTACGCTGATGGCACGCTGGATGCCCCGTTTTGGCGAACGCAATTTGCTGTTAGTGAGTCTGTTTCTGGGGACCTTGCGCTGGTTGTTGACAGCGCTGTTCCCGCAGTCGCTAGAGCTGATGTTTCTGGTGCAGATGCTCCATGCCGCCAGTTTTGGAGTGATCCATGCGGTGTCGATCCATATGATTCACGACCTGTTTCGTGGCAAATTGCAGGGGCGGGGGCAGGCGCTCTACTCCAGTGTCAGCTTTGGTGTCGGGGGGGTGGTGGGGAGTCTGCTGGGGGGGATTGTTTGGACCCAGTTGGGGGCAGAGGCTATTTTTCTCTTTTCTGCGCTGCTCAGTGCGGTTGCGTTGTGGGTCAGCTGGAGATGGTTGTATGCATTAGAGCGTGAACCAATTTTGGAGAGTGGCGTTGATTGATACTATAAAATAACTTATAATCAAGTATATTATGGATTATCTGTCTGGAATCAGCGAGACACTATCGCGTTTGGTCGAGATGACGGAGCACGATGAGCCTTATCGCCTGAAGAAAACCTTGATTGAGACGATTCAGCAGATCATTGGTGAGCTGAAGATCGATATGTTTGAGGTGATCTACAGTAATGGTGGCTATATCCAGCGTAACTGCCTTGAACCCGACCAGTCTTTTGCTCCAGAGCGGCGTGCAGCGATTATTGATGCCTGCAAACATCATGGGATTCAACAGTTTGCGGGTGACCTGAGTCATGGGCGCTATGCGATCCCAATCCGCCTTGATACCGTAACCACAGAGGTTCTGGTGGTTGAGGGGGGAGAGCTGATGGTGGCAGAGAGAGAGGTCGAGGCAATTGCCAACATCTCCCGACTCTATCAGAACTACATCACCATGCTGCACCGCTATGAGCATGACGCGCTCACGGGATTGATGAATCGCCACTCCTTTGAGCGGCAGGTGAATGTTTTGCACCAAGTGCAGGCCTACTCCTACTACTTGGCAATGGTTGATATTGACCACTTCAAGCGGGTAAATGATACCTACGGGCATCTCTTTGGTGACGATGTGCTGATTTTGATTGCCAAGAAGCTGAAGGAGTTCTTTGGTGCAGCGCACTATCGACACCTGTTCCGTTTTGGGGGGGAGGAGTTTGTGGTGTTGCTGGAGGGGGATGATGCATCCTCATACGATAGCCTGGATCAGTTTCGGATGCTGATCGAGGAGACCGATTTTCCGGGCGTGGGTCAGGTCACCTTCTCTGCGGGTATTGCCCCCATCAATCCCGAGGTCCCCATTGTGGTCTCGATTGATCGAGCGGATCAGGCGCTCTATGAGGCGAAGCGAGCGGGCAGGAATCGTGTGTTGATGTCTGCCCCCGTGTTGGTGGAGGATGAGGCGATTCAAGAGGGTGACCTTACTCTCTTTTAAGGTCGTTTTTGTTACCCCTGATAGCGGCGGCGGATCACCCGTATGGTATCTTGGATCGAGAGGAACAGCTCTACCAGCTCAGGGTCAAATTGGGACCCAGACTGTGCAGCCAGATAATCGAGTACCTCTTGTTCATCCCACGCCTCTTTATAGACCCGTTTTGAGATGAGTGCGTCATAAACATCGGCCAGAGCGACAATGCGGGCGGTCAGTGGAATTTGGTTGCCCTTGAGTTGCGCAGGGTAACCATCGCCATCCCAGCGTTCGTGGTGTCCACCAATAATGTCACAGGCCATTCGATCAATGGTGAGATGGCTTTTGCTGAACAGGTTGGCACCAATTGCAGCGTGACTTTTCATGATGGTGAACTCCTCTTCGTTGAGGCGGCCTGGTTTCTTCAGAATTTTGTCAGAGATCGCAATCTTACCGATATCGTGTAGCATTGCTGCGGTGCTGAGCGGGTCCTTGGTGATGCGGATCTCTGAGTCTGAAATGCCCTGTTTCCTCGCCCAGGCATCATACAGCTCAACGCTATAGGCTCCTACCCGTTTCACATGCGCACCGGTCTCCTTGGGGTCACGCAGCTCTGCTACACGTAGCATACGCATAAAGGTCTCGTTGCTGACATGAGCACGTTCAATGGCCCCAGAGGCGAGATCACAGGCGTGTTTGATGTAGTCACAATCCTCCTCATCAAAGGTAAGGGAGTCCTCTTTATTGATCAGCTGAATGACCCCAATCAGATCACCCGATGCGGTGAGAATGGGGGAGGTGAGTATAGAGAGCGTCTGGTATCCCGTAGCCTTGTCAAAAGAGTTGTTGTAGTGGTAGCTGACATCATCAGGTAGGTTGTAGACATCGGGAATATTCAGTGTCTTCTCTGTTGAGGCGGCATACCCTGCAATAGACTCGGTGTTCAGCGGGATGGTTTTGTCAATATAGAGGTGTTGGCGGTCATTCTCTTCTCGTAGAGCCAGGGTGTAGTTCTGTACGTAGGAGAAGCGGAGCTTCCCCTCTTCCACGAGGTAAATAGAGCCGGCGTCGGCCTTACACTCCCGGCGAGTCTGATAGAGAAGTTGATCGAGCAGCGCATTGATATTTTCAATATGGATGATGCTTTTCGACAGTTCCAACAACGATTCTAGTTTTTTGCTCATGCCTTGATTCTAATACTTTTACTCCTTCTGATGCAAAGAGTAGAATAGGCGCCCCTAAATCACAGAATTGAATGATCACCTTATGGCTGCAAAGACCCTTTACGACAAGCTCTGGGATGCGCATGTGGTACGTGCTGAAGAGGATGGCAGTGCGCTGCTCTATATCGACCGACAACTGCTGCATGAGGTGACCTCACCGCAGGCTTTTGAGGGGTTACGGTTGGCAAATCGTAGTCCGTGGCGAGTCGATGCTAACCTTGCTGTGCCGGACCATAATGTACCGACGACCAATCGAGAACAGGGGATTGTTGACCCGGTAGCCCGCACTCAGGTGGAGACGCTGGACCAGAATGCCGATGAGTTTGGCATCACAGAGTTCAAAATGGGTGATATCCGTCAAGGTATCGTGCATGTGATCGGCCCAGAGCAAGGGGCCACTCTGCCAGGGATGACCATTGTTTGTGGTGACTCCCACACCTCGACCCATGGCGCACTGGGGGCGCTGGCCTTCGGTATCGGTACCTCCGAGGTGGAGCATGTGCTGGCGACTCAGTGTCTGGTGCAGAAAAAATCAAAGAGCATGTTGGTGCGTATCAACGGTGCTGTAGGCGCAGGAGTGACCGGAAAAGATATTGTGTTGGCGATTATCGGCAAGATGGGTACAGCAGGTGGCACCGGTTACGCCATTGAGTTCGCTGGTAAAGCGATTGAAAATCTCTCTGTAGAGGGGCGCATGACGGTCTGTAATATGGCTATTGAGGCGGGAGCCCGTGCCGGTATGGTTGCGGTGGACCAGAAGACCATCGATTTTGTGGAAAATGGCACTGTTGGCAGAACCTACGCTCCCCGCGGTGATGACTGGGAGAAGGCCGTAACTGCATGGCAAGAGCTACACAGTGATGCTGGTGCTGAGTTCGATGCCGTGGTTGAGTTGAACGGTGCCGATATCGCACCGCAAGTTACTTGGGGGACCTCGCCCGAGATGGTGGTCTCGGTGAGCGCCAAGGTACCCAACCCAGCGGATGAATCCGATGATGTAAAGCGCAGTGGTATGGAGAAGGCGCTCGCCTATATGGGGCTGGAGGCCAATGCTGCGATCGATTCCATTGGGGTCGATAAGGTCTTTGTTGGCTCCTGTACCAACTCCCGTATCGAAGATCTGCGTGCTGCTGCTGAGGTCGCCAAAGGTCGTAGTAAGGCGGAGAGCGTAAAGCAGGTGTTGATTGTTCCTGGTTCGGGTCTGATCAAACAGCAGGCGGAGAAAGAGGGGCTGGACAAGATCTTTATCGAGGCTGGTTTCGAGTGGCGTGACCCAGGGTGCTCTATGTGTCTGGCGATGAATGCAGACCGGCTGGAGCCGGAAGAGCGCTGCGCCTCCACCTCTAACCGTAACTTTGAGAGTCGTCAGGGGTTAAATAGTCGCACCCATCTGGTGAGCCCTGCAATGGCGGTTGCCGCTGCGGTGACGGGACACTTCACCGATGTGCGTACCTTGATGGGAGAGGCGTAATGGAACAGTTTACCCAGCATAGTGGCTTGGTGGTTCCAATGGATCGCCCCAATGTCGATACCGATGCGATCATCCCCAAGCAGTACCTGAAATCGGTCAAACGCGCAGGATTCGGCCCGAACCTGTTTGATGATTGGCGCTATCTCGACCCCGGTGATCCCGCGATTGATAATGCCACTCGCCGCCCCAACCCTGAGTTCGTGCTGAATCTGCCGCAGTATCAGGGGAGTACCATTCTGTTAGGGCGTGAAAATTTCGGTTGTGGCTCTTCGCGTGAGCATGCGGTGTGGGCACTGACAGATTACGGCATTCGTGCGGTGATCGCCCCCAGCTTTGCGGACATCTTCTTCAACAACAGCTTCAAGAATGGACTGTTACCGATCACCTTGAGTGAGACGGAGATCGACCAGCTCTTCCAGGAAGAAGCTGAAGGGTGTCAGTTGAATGAAGGGTATCAACTCAGTATTGATCTGGATGCACAGACCGTGACCACCCCCAGCGGCACCGCCTTCTCTTTTGAGATTGATGCGTTTCGCAAATATCGCCTACTCAATGGGCTGGATGATATTGGGCTGACACTACAGCAGCAGGACTCCATCAAGGCGTATGAAGAGCGCCGTAAGGTTGAGGCCCCGTGGTTGTTTTAACTTTCGCAACGATTAGATAGAGAAGAAAAATGAGTAACAAAATTGCAGTATTGCCCGGCGACGGGATTGGTCAAGAGATTGTCGCTGAGGCGGTTAAAGTACTGGAGTGCCTGAAGAGTGACTTCGGCC
The DNA here is from genome assembly GCA_018648825.1 of Gammaproteobacteria bacterium. Classification (GTDB taxonomy): domain Bacteria; phylum Pseudomonadota; class Gammaproteobacteria; genus Thiopontia. The sequence continues at coordinate 4,630 of JABGQL010000168.1, read as the reverse complement.
TTGCCGTAGAGATGGAGGGTGGGCTGGTAGGTGGTTCTGCCTATGATGCCAGCGGAACGCCACTGCCAGAGGATACCCTGAAGTTATCGAAAGAGGCCGATGCCATACTGCTGGGCGCGGTTGGTGGTTACCAGTGGGAGTCACTGGATATTGCAGTACGCCCAGAGAAGGGGTTGCTGGGGTTGCGTGCTGAGTTGGAACTGTTCTCTAATCTGCGCCCTGCGATCCTCTATCCACAGCTGGCTGATGCCTCTACATTGAAGGCAGAGGTGGTCTCTGGCCTCGATCTGATGATTGTGCGAGAGCTAACCGGCGGAATCTACTTTGGGCAGCCACGTGGTGTGCGTACCCTAGAGAGTGGTGAGCGTCAGGGGTACAACACCCTGGTCTATGCCGAGCATGAGATTGAGCGTATCGGCCGCTCCGCCTTTGATATCGCAATGAAGCGTGACAAACGTGTGACCTCCGTCGACAAGGCCAACGTGCTGGAGTGTACCGAACTGTGGCGTGAAGTGATGGAGCGTGTTGCCAAGGATTACCCCGAGGTCAAACTCTCTCATATGTATGTCGATAATGCCGCGATGCAGTTGGTGCGCGCACCGAAGCAGTTTGATGTGATGGTGACCACCAACATGTTTGGGGATATCCTCTCTGACTGTGCGGCGATGTTGACCGGCTCTATCGGTATGCTCCCTTCTGCCTCACTGGATGCGAACGGTAAAGGGATGTATGAACCGATCCACGGCTCCGCTCCTGATATTGCGGGACAGAATGTAGCTAACCCATTGGCAACCATCCTCTCGGTTTCGATGATGCTGCGTTATAGTCTGGATCAAGTCGAGATGGCTGACAAGATTGACCAAGCGGTGAATCAAGTGTTGGACAACGGGCTACGGACTACGGATATTCATTCTGAAGGAATGCAGGCCGTGAGTTGTTCGGCAATGGGTGATGCGGTGGTTGCCGCATTGCGAGGTTAAGTTTTTACAATTTTAGGGTGCTGACACTTTGTGTCGGGATGCAGGGATTTAGCGATGAAAAAAGTAGGTTTTGTAGGTTGGCGTGGCATGGTCGGTTCCGTTTTGATGCAGCGGATGCGCGATGAGAACGATTTCTCAAAGATTGATCCAGTCTTCTTTACCACCTCTCAACTGGGGCTGGCGGGGCCAGATGTAGGCAAAGCGGTTCCAGTGCTGAAGGATGCCAATGATATTGCTGAACTGGCGAATATGGATGCTATTGTCTCCTGTCAGGGGGGGAGCTATACCCAGTCGGTAATCGGCCCTCTGCGTGAATCTGGCTGGAGTGGTTACTGGATTGATGCCGCCTCATCACTGCGCATGAGTGAGGAGTCCATTATCGTGCTCGATCCCGTCAACCGCGGTGTGATCGATAATGCACTGAGTGATGGAAAAAACACCTTCACCGGCGGCAACTGTACGGTCAGCCTGATGTTGATGGCGATGGGTGGGCTGTTTCAGGATGACTTGGTGGAGTGGGTCTCTCCGATGACCTACCAAGCCGCCTCTGGTGCGGGTGCGCGTAATATGCGTGAGTTGATTTCACAGATGGGGAGTATCCGCGATAGCGTCTCTGATCTGCTGGACGATCCCGCCAGTGCCATTTTGGAGATTGACCGTACCGTCTCTGCACATATGAATGGTGAAAGCTATCCCACTGACAACTTTGGTGTACCGCTGGCGGGTAGCCTGATCCCATGGATCGATACTCAGCTAGAGAGTGGCCAGAGCCGTGAGGAGTGGAAGGCTGAAGCAGAGACCAACAAGATCCTCGGGCGCAGTGACAACCCCGTGCCGATTGATGGACTTTGTGTGCGTGTCGGCGCGATGCGTTCTCATAGCCAAGCGCTGACAATCAAGATGAAAAAGGATATTCCGGTCTCAGAGATCGAGGCGATCATGGCGCAGGCCAACGACTGGGTGAAGGTGATCCCCAATGATCGTGACCTCAGCATGACCGAACTGACCCCCGCTAAGGTCACAGGAACCCTCAGTGTTCCAGTAGGCCGTGTGCGTAAACTGACCATGGGGCCAGAGTATATCTCTGCATTTACCGTGGGTGATCAGCTACTGTGGGGTGCAGCTGAACCGCTGCGCCGTTTGATGAATATTGCGTTAGAACTTTAAAAATGATCATGCTGTTGCTTTTATCATGAGCTATTCCGTTGCCATAGTAGGTGCCACTGGAGTCGTCGGTGAAACCCTGATCTCTATTCTAGAAGAGCGTGAGTTCCCTATAGAGACACTCTACCCACTCGCCAGCAGCAACTCTGCCGGAAAGCGACTGGAGTTCCGTGAAGAGTCGCTGAAGGTTGAAGATCTTGCCGACTTTGATTTTTCAAAAGTACAGATCGCCTTCTTCTCTGCAGGTGGTGCAGTCTCTGAAGCGTATGCGCCTAAGGCAGCAGAGGCGGGTTGCGTGGTGATCGATAACACCGCTCACTTCCGTTATGAGGAGGATATCCCGCTGGTCGTGCCCGAGGTTAACCCTCATGCCATTGCAGGCTACGTCAACCGTAACATTATCGCCAACCCCAACTGCTCGACCATTCAGATGGTGGTGGCGCTAAAGCCGATTCACGATGCGGTGGGTGTCGAGCGGGTTAATGTGGCGACCTATCAGGCGGTCTCCGGTAGCGGTAAACCGGCGATGGAGGAGCTGGGGCTACAGACCATGTCACTGCTCAATATGCGCGAGATCAAGAGCAATGTCTATCCCAAACAGATCGCCTTCAATACCCTGCCTCAAATCGATCTCTTTAATGAGAATGGTTATACCAAGGAGGAGATGAAGATGGTCTGGGAGACCGCTAAGATCTTTGATGATCCCTCCATCTTGGTTAACCCGACGGCAGTACGGGTGCCCGTCTTTTATGGTCACTCTGAAGCGATCCATCTAGAGACTCGGGATAAGATCAGCGCTGCCGAGGCGCAAGAGTTGCTGCACAATGCGCCGGGTATCAAAGTGGTTGACCGACGTGAGGCGGGTGGTTATCCCACTGCAGTGACGGAGGCGGTAGGGACAGATGCCGTCTATGTGGGGCGTATTCGCGAAGATCTCTCGCATCCGCGTGGCCTGGATCTTTGGGTGGTCTCTGATAATGTCCGCAAAGGGGCGGCGCTGAACAGTGTACAGATTGCAGAAATATTGGTTGCAGACTACCTTTAGTCTCACTTTTCTGTTGCTGGCAGGTCCGCTGCATGCAGTGGAGTCGGTTCAGCTCTACTCCGCATTGGGGGAGCCACTGATAGCTGAGGTGCCTCTGCAGAAGGGTGAACCGTTGAGTGAGACTGTTCGGGTGGAGGGCCCCGATGGTGAGTGGAGTGCGCTGCCGGTATTTGGAAAAAACAGTCTGCTTCTGCTCTCAGAGGCTACAGTGAACACCCCTATCTTACAGCTGGTACTCCATATGGGAGAGAAAAAGCGGGAGTTGACTCTGTTTTTGGACCCGGTTGCCCCACATACCGTTGCTGACTATCTGCAGATACTGCTGATAGAGCAGCGCCGTGTTGTTGAACAGAGTCATCGACTGCAACAGCAGTTAGAGCAGCTACAGTTAAGCGGTGTGCAGCAGGGTAACTGGTTACTGCTCTTAAAGGATCGTGTGAAGGATAGCGTGGCCTCCCGTTGGGGGCTGTTTCTACTTTTGGGTGGTTTGGTTGCACTACTATTGATGCGTTGGTGGCGCGCTGCAGAGCCCGTTGATCTAGCGCAACTCTCGAACAGTCAAAAACAACAGGAGCATCACTTTCTTCAGGCTGTGGAGCAGATCGAACAGAAGATTCAATATCCAGCCTCTGGCGCAGCATCTAAAGGAGAGTCGGCATGAGGTATGCGGCAGGCGTTGAATATAATGGTGCCGCCTTCCATGGTTGGGAGGTACAGCAGCCAGAGATTCGTACCGTACAGGGAGAGGTGGAGAAGGCGCTCTCCAAGGTGGCCAACCACTTTGTGCGGGTGACCACGGCAGGGCGTACCGATACCGGTGTGCATGCGGTTGGGCAGGTGATCCATTTCGAGAGTGAGGCAGAGCGTAGCGAACGTGGTTGGCTCTATGGCAGTAATGCCAACCTGCCGAAAGATGTCTGCCTCTCTTGGCTGAAACCGGTTTCAGATCAATTTCATGCCCGTTTCTCAGCGCTCTCTCGCACCTACCGTTACACCATTTTTAACCGCCCAGTTCGCACGGCTCTATCGGTTCAAGAGAGAACCTGGATCTACCATCCATTAGATGAGGCATTGATGCAGTTGGGGGCTAACCACCTGATTGGGGAGCATGATTTCAGCAGTTATCGAGCCGTAGCATGTCAAGCGCATAGCCCAGTCCGAACCATCCATCGGCTGGAGGTTTGGCGTGAGGGAGAGGAGGTCACGATCGAGGTGCAGGCGAACGCCTTTCTGCACCATATGGTGCGCAATATAGCCGGGGTGCTGATTGCAGTGGGTGGTGGAAAACATCCTCCGGAGTGGGTCAAGCAGGTGTTGGAGTACAGAGACAGAACCTTGGGCGGTGTCACCGCCCCTCCCGAGGGGTTGAGCTTGATCGTAGTGGATTACCCCAAGGAGTTGTTGGGTTCAATTACTTAGAAAAGAGGGGGGATTTAGTGTA
>JABGQL010000090.1 GCA_018648825.1 Gammaproteobacteria bacterium | reverse complement strand
GCTGGATATTTTCCCGGTCAAGACTGGCGGTAGGCTCATCCAGCAGCAGTACACATGGCTCACGCAGCAGGTGGCGCACGATAGAGAGGCGCTGTCTCTCTCCAGTAGAGAGACGATGAACCTCCCAGCCTAGTGAGTCGATACTAAATCCAGCCTGTTGTAACCAATATTCGCAATTTTCAGGGCTATTTTCCTCAAAGTGATCGATAACGTAATCTCCCCACCAGTGGCTCTCTGCTGCAATATAGGCCACTTGGCTACGCCAGAGGTGTGGCACAATCTCGGTTTGAGGTGTGCCGCCAAGAGAGATCTCACCTTGGTGTGGATCAAGATCAGCAATAGCACGTAACAACAGACTCTTTCCTGCACCAGAATTTCCACTGACCCCAACCACCTCTGCCTTAGAGACGGAGAGATTGATCGGACCAATATGGTGGGTGATGACTTGTTTTAGAAGCAAACCTTGCATAGAGTGCATTGTAGCGCCTTGTTTTGAGTCGTGTGATTTAAAGGAGGATGAACAGTGTCATTGGCAGCCGTAAATAGCCGAGCCGTTGTCGGTATGGATGCACCACAGGTGGTGGTTGAGGTGTTATTGAGCAGTGGTCTGCCCGGAATCTCGATTATCGGACTCCCCGAGGCCGCGGTGCGCGAAGCAAAAGATCGGGTACGTGGTGCCTTGATCAGCTCAGGTTATAAGTTACCGCAGCGGCGCGTCACCATCAACCTTGCACCTGCCGATCTACCCAAAAGTGGAGCACGGTTGGACCTGCCGATTGCGATGGGCATTCTCGCAGCCTCCGGTCAAATTGAACCAGAGTCACTGAAGCGTTACGAATGGATGGGAGAGTTGGCACTGGATGGTTCCATACGCCCAGTTCGAGGGGTACTGCCTGCGGCACTACAGGCCCGTGATGCCGACCGAATTCTGGTGTTACCAGAGGGCAATGCTGCAGAGGCAGCATATGTTGCAGGATTATCGCTCCACCCTGTTTCATCCCTGCAGGCGCTGGTGGGAAAATTACTGGAGGGGGCATTAGAGCCGATAGAGATAGAGCGGCAAGAGAGCAAACAGAAAAAGGCAAACGGGCCTCTGCCAGACCTCTCACAAATTAGAGGACAGGCCTTCGCCCGCAGGGCATTGGAGTTAACCGCTGCGGGGGGCCATAACCTACTGATGAGCGGCCCACCCGGTACCGGAAAAACACTGTTAGCCTCAACCCTACCGAGTATCCTGCCAAAAATGAGTGAGCAAGAAGCACTGGAAAGTGCGACCCTCTACTCACTGAATGATGTCGCATTTGATGCAAGTAGTTGGGGCAAACGGGTGGTCAGAAGCCCCCACCATACCGCTTCTGCGGCGGCTCTGGTCGGGGGTGGTAGCCAACCAAGGCCCGGTGAGATCTCCCTTGCCCACCATGGGGTACTTTTTCTCGATGAGCTACCAGAGTTCTCCAGACAGGTTCTGGAGGTGTTGCGTGAACCGATGGAGTCAGGGCGAATCACCATCTCCAGAGCCAGATCTCAAATGGAGTTTCCCGCCCGCTTCCAGCTGATTGCAGCAATGAATCCCTGCCCCTGTGGTTATCACGGCGATGAGTCAGGAGAGTGCCACTGTACCGCAGAGCAGATTCAGCGTTATCGCAGCAAGATCTCAGGGCCTCTACTGGACCGAATTGATCTTCAGATCGAGGTCGCACGTATACCTCCCACACTCTTGACAGGGGAACAGAGCCATAAGGTGGAAAGCAGTCACACCGTTCAGGAACGGGTAGAGCAGGCTCGCAACCGTCAGCTGGAGCGCCAAGGCGTGCCCAACAGTCAACTACAGGGTGAGCAGTTAGAGTTGGTTTGCAAGCTGGGGGACGCTGAGAAGCAGTTTGTGATTCAGGCCATTGAATCACTGGGCTTATCTGCTCGCGCATACCACCGAGTGTTGAAGGTGGCGAGAACCATAGCTGATCTGGCAGATGAAGCCGTGATTAATCTTGATCACCTCTCAGAGGCGATCGCTTTTCGTAAATTTGACCGTAAAACATAGTGTCAATAAA
>JABGQL010000136.1 GCA_018648825.1 Gammaproteobacteria bacterium | reverse complement strand
TGATTTTTAGACTGTGGTTAACTGGAGAAGTGGTGGGGGAAGTGAACCGTTACGTTTTTGTTGCTGCTTGCGATCAAGATGTTTTGGGCTTGATCTTTGTGTAGGTGATAAATTTGGAAGAATTTCCTTATCAGGGGGGCACTCAAAGCAGTGAGGAATAGGCACTAGGCGGGGCATCCACCACCAAGGCAATAGAGCGCCGTTAATTGAGCCCCAGCGTAGCCGGTATATCTTGGTGTCCATGGAGAATACGAGCAATATCAATGCTTGATGTCGTATTGAAATAGAAAATCAGGTGCGGGAACTTGCCTATCCTCCAAAATCGCAACCCCTCTACAGGGAGGATATGTTGATAGCGCAGTGAACCTATATCTGGATTTTGCTGAATTATTTTAAACCCAGCCTCGACCGCATCAAGAAATTCAGCAGCGATATGTGGTGCCTCCTGCTGCAGGTAGAGAAATGAGCGATCAATATCTTGATCAGCAAGCGGGCGAATCTGAAGAGGTTTCACAATTCAGCGGACAGACAAACGTGTCTTCTTGCTCTTCCAGTACTCATCATCAACAGGGATAGGGTCACCTGATTCCAACCCCTCTCTGATCAGGCCTGCTAACTCTTGTTCAGCACTCTGCTTTTGATCTTTTCGAACCAGTTCACGAATGTACTCAGATGATGAGCTGTAGCCACCATTGTTTACACGGCTATCTATATGCTGCTTGAGTTGGTCTGGTAGAGAAATATTCATTGTGGTCATAGAGATAAGATTATCCAAATGGCAAATTTTGTCAATCGGTTATAATCAAAGCATGGATCTGCTTTTCTGGCTCTACCATCACTGGTGGTAGCTATTTTGCCACTTTTCCCCAACAAGACGTACCGAGAGTGCTGGAAAGTTATATGGTATTTAGGCGAGGGGGGGAGTCTACCCCCCAGTCATATTCATAAAACGAACCACCTGCTTATCCTCATTAAACTCATGGCGCTCTGGCTTCAAGGTCAGTGCATGGTGGATTGCAGCAACCAACTCCTCATCACTCGCACCACCACGTAGCAGAGGACGCAGCTCAAACTTCTCCTCTTGCCCCAGACACATGTAGAGGGTGCCATCAGTAGAGAGGCGCACGCGGTTACAGGTCTCGCAGAAGTGTTGGGAGATCGGGGTGATAAAGCCAAAGTGGAGATCGGTATCTTTCACCTTGAAGTAGCGTGCAGGTCCACCACCGGGCATCACGCTGGGGATCAGCTCAAAGCGCTGCTCCAGCTGTTTGCGGATCACCTCTAGATCAAGGTAATGGGAATCTTTGGCGCGACACCCCGTATCGCCAATTGGCATGGTCTCGATAAAACGTAGGGTAAAGCCGTGCTCGATACAGAACTCCACCATATCGCCCAGCTCGTCATCATTGACCCCTTTCATTGCAACCGCATTGATCTTAATAGGATCAAAGCCCGCATCTTTGGAGGCCATCAGTCCATCGATTACCTTGCTCAGTTTGCCGCCACCGGTGATCTCACTGAATTTTTTTGGGTTGAGGCTGTCTAGGCTGACGTTGATACGGCTGACTCCCGCCTCTTTCAGCGGATGAGCAAACTTCTTCATGCTGACACAGTTGGTGCTGAGGGAGAGGTCATCAATCCCTTGTAGCTGTGATAGTCGTCCAGTCAGTTCGGTGATCCCTTTGCGTACCAGTGGCTCACCGCCGGTGAGTCGCACCCGGCTGACCCCGAGCTTTCCAAACAGCCCTACTACACGCTCAATCTCATCGAAGGTGAGCCAGTGGTCTGGTGCTTCGTAGTCATCAAAACCTTGAGGCATACAGTAGACACAGCGTAGATCACAACGGTCTGTCACCGAAAGGCGCAGATAGTCGATCTTTCTGCCAAAGGGGTCTCGCAATTCTGGGTTCATGTGCGTGTTGGCCGTCTGTTTTGAATATTCAGTGAAGGGTTATAGCAGTTCTTGTGCCAGTAGTTATAAGGGTTAGGATTGATATAACCATATCATCCATTTATCGCCTTTTTGTTGATGCTTGTCAACTGCTACGGCAAGCAGTTGATTGTATGAGATGTACAAGTTGGGTAGGTATTATGTGAACGATTTGTTCACTGTGTGATGCTGCCACTCTTCTCTTTCAATGGGGAAGGAGCTAAAGCTACAGCATCGTTTCCGGTGGTAAATTAACTATTCAGGAGCTGCAGGGGGTGAGAAAATAGGGTTTTCCCCGTTAAGGAACAAGTTGTGTTGAACCTAGAAACCTCAGTTGACCGCTTTAAAATTCTGTAAGCTAATGCAAATACAGGAGAGTCAGATGATTATCATATTTACTCAAAGGGTGAAGATCGCTACGCATCAGATTGCACGCACAGGCGCACGCATTACTTCGTTACAACTCCTTGCAATAGCTAGCTATTCCGCGTCGTTGCGCCTTGTTCTGCGCACGCCTGTACGCACACTCCGATACGTCCAACAGAGGAGTCTAGGTTGAAACAGACCATCGCCTACCCGATTGAGAATCGTCTCTACCTCAGTATCACCGACCGCTGTACGCTGGTTTGTGAGTTCTGCCCCAAGACACAGGGGACCATGCAGGTGCATGAGTATGATCTCACCGTTGATCACCGTCCAGAGCTGGATGAGGTGAAGGCTGCGGTGGGCAATCCTGCTGATTATGAGGAGATTGTCTTCTGTGGTTTTGGTGAACCGACGCTGCGCCTGAAGTTGCTGTTGCAAGTGGCAGCGTGGGTCAAACAGTATGGGGGAAAGGTGCGAATCAATACCGACGGGTTGGCCAATCTGGTACATAAACGCAATGTGGTGCCAGAGATGGTGGGGCTGGTGGATGCGCTCTCGGTGTCGATGAATGGTCAGAATGAGGAAGTCTATAATCAGCACTGCCAGCCACAGTTGAGTGGGTCATTTGAGGCGATGCTCGACTTCTTACAGCTTGCGGGGGCAGAGATCCCTTCGGTAACAGCGACAGCTATTGATGGTCTGGAGGGGGTAGATGTGGAGGCCTGTCATCAGTTGGCCGATCAGTGTGGCGTTGCCTTTAAGGCTCGCAAGCTGGATATTGTTGGTTAGTTATTGAAGACGGTTAACCCAATCTGTGGCGCTGGTCTCAACCAAGTCCAGCAGCAGTGAGGGCATAATGCCTAACAGCAGAACCAACACTGCCAAAACTGAGATCATGCGGATCTCACGTGGCAATAGATCGACTGCATCAGCGACTGCGGGGTTACGAATACCACCAAACAGACTCTTGCGGAATGCGCTGATTAGGTAAGCAGCCCCCAAGATAATGGCAAACAGTGCAGCCAGTCCGGCACCCGTATGACTCTGTAGCGCACTCATCAGCAGCAGGAATTCGGCCACAAAACCAGAGGTGGGGGGAACCCCCAGTGAGGCAAAGCCAAACAGAAAGAGGAAGGCGGACAACAGCGGCATTGAGGTCGTAACCCCTCCCAAATTGGTTGCATCGGTTGACCCTGTGCGGTGGTGAATGGCCCCAACCAGAAAGAAGAGGGCCGCAGAGATCAGACTGAAGTTGATCATCTGGAAGATCGCACCCTCAATCCCCATCAAATTAAATGAAGAGAGACCCAGTACCACCAGACCGACATGGCTGATACTGGCGTAGCCCAGCATCTGCCGGAGATTGGTTTGGTTGATTGCCGCCACGCCACCGTAGAGTAGGGCAACCACACCGACACCAGCCAGCAGCCAGTGGTAGTGCTGTGCAATCTCCGGTGCCAAAGGGATGGCAAAACGGATCAGCCCATAGGCACCCAGCTTCAGCCCCGTCATGATCGCCGCAATCGCAATCGGCCCCTCCATGGTGACATTCGGTAGCCAGGTGTGGAGTGGAAACAGTGGGGTCTTGAAGGCGAACCCCAACAGGAAGAGGAAGAAGATCCCGCTCTGTAGTTCAATCGGCAGGGTGGTGGTGACCATCTGCGTATAGTCGAACAGCAGTCCTCCACCGTTGGCTACATCTCCGTAGTGGAACGCCGCTAACAGCAGCCCAAAGAGGATCGGTGTGCCGCCAGCAAACATAATCATGGTGTACTGGTTGGCTGCAGCGCGGCGGTTGGGGCCAATTCCCCACAGAGCGATGAGGAAGTAGATTGGAATCAGACTCAACTCCCAGAAGAGGAAGAAAAGTACCGTGTCCAACGCCATAAAGATGCCGAGAATAGAGCTGGCAAGCAGTAGCAGCAGGCTATAGTAGAGGCGTGGATGGCTGGTGATGGTGTTCCATGAGCTGACCACTACGCCACAGAAGAGTAGCAGTGTGGCGGGGATAAACAGCAGTGAGATCCCATCCACACCCAGCTGGTAGTGGACATTCAGGCCGGGAATCCACGCCTCTTTTTCCATCCACTGGAATCCACTGAGGCTGGGATCAAAGTTGGCAACCATTGCTGCAGCTAGCAGAAGGTCAATCAGCAGCGTGGTCAGTGTGATCAGGCGCACCTGCTGTCGTTGAGGGAACCACCACAATAGTCCGGCTCCCAGTAGCGGCAGCAGTAGAATCAGCGAGAGTAGAGGGAAATGGGTTGAGAGTTCCATAGTGATCAGTGTTCCCCATTCCCAGCACTATAGAGCTGGTTGAGTGAGTCAAAGGAGTGATCCAGCAGTACCAGCCAAGACTCAGAATAGACCTCAGCCAGTAACAGGGTGCCGATAATCAGCACCGCAAGCAGGCTCTCCTTAGTCGTTGCACGAGAAATGGTGGTGCTTGGCTGCTCCTCATCCTGATGGTGGTTGGAGAGGAAAGCGCGCTGGAAGGCCCATAGCAGGAATCCGGCGGCGACTACGTTACCGAGTGATGCGGCGATGGTGGCGAGTGCTCCATAGTGCTCCATAGCTGCTTCAATAACCAGATGAACGGAGTCAAATCCGGGGGTGCCGGGCATCCCCATAATGGAGAGACCTGAGATAAAGAAGGCGACACCAATCAACGGCAGTTGATCAAACAGCCCATTGAGGCGAGACATCAACAAGGTGCGGGTGCGGTAGAAGATCAGCCCATTCATCAGCAGTAGGCCGGTGATGGCAAGACCAAAGTTGACGGAGAGGAGTACGCTCCCCTGAAAGGCGAGGAGGTTGAGGCTGAAGAGGCCAATCACCACAATACTGGTGTGGCTCACCACCGCAAAGGCGAGTAGGCGGCGTAGATTGACCTGTACCATCGCCAGCAGTGCGGCGTAGAAGATACCGACCATTGCAAAGGCGACCACATAGGGAGCCCACTGAATGACGGCATCAGGCAGTAGCGGCAGCACAAAACGCAACATACCGTAGATCCCTGTCTTCAGCCCCAGTAGAAATACCGGCGCGATGGCGACGGAGCCATGCTCTGCAATCTGTGGCAGCCAGCCGTGGAAGGGGAACAGCGGTACCCGTACCGCCAGCCCATAGAATAGCAGGAAGAATAGAATAGAGTGGATTGAGTCTGGAATGGAGCTGGGGTCCAGTTCGGAGAGGTCAAAGCTCCAGATTCCGTTGTGGGTTTCGGCGTGGTTCCACCCCAGCATCAAGGCACCAATTGCCAGAAGCAGTAGCCCCGTCATCATAAACTGTACAAAACGGGTCAGCGCCTCATCCTTCTCTGGTGAGGTAGACCAAGACTTCAGCAGCACCACAATGGGCATCAGCTGGATGGCAGACATCACAATAAACCAGAGCAGATTCTGGGTGGTGAAGAGGCTGATCAGTGTAGAGAGCGTGAAGAGAATGGTCGCCATAAAGCGAGGGTGCTCCTCATCATCCAGCACCTGCCAGCCATAGAGTGCAACCATCAACCCAATGACGGTGCTGAGTAGAATAAAGATCAAACTCATGCCATCAATTGCGGCGTGGTAGTTGAGCGGGGAGAGCAGAGTCAATGACTCTGAAAACTGTAGTGCCGCTGTGGTCGGATCAAAGGCTTGATAGAGTTGGAAGGTGAAGAACAGCTCCACCACCATCGCCAGCATGGTCAGCTGTACCGGTGTTTTCCCTTTGAACAGGAATAGTAGCAGCGCAACGGCAAGCGGAAGGAGCTGGAGAATGGCTAATAGCGGCAGATCACTCTGCATCGACCAGCTGATTTCGGGGGTGATAGGAGTCATTACAGGATCACCACAAAGGTTGCCATAATCATCAGCAATAGATAGCGTGGCATGCTCAACTGCTGCTCAATACGGGTGATGAGGCGGCTACTCTGCTTGATTGAGTTAATCAGGCCATCCCCACCCCCCTTCAGAATCATGTGCTCTTCAAACCATACGAAGCCATCCGCAATTCGCTGTAGCAGCAGACCAAATAGCCCTGAACCGGGTGGGACAGATGTGCTGGAGGAGACGATCTCACAGGTCTTGTTCTCCCACTCTGCCAGTGATGAGACCGCATGAACCTCATTGCTGGTACCGATGATGGGGCGAACAATCTGGGTGTCAAAACTGTGGATATCGCGTGAGAGGCGTTGAGTTGGGCGCACCAGTAGCCAGTGGCTTAGTGGATCGATCCAGAAACGGTGCATCACTGCTGCGTAGAGTCGCTGTAGTGGCTGTAACCATGCAGGCACGGGTTGGGTTGGGGTGTGCATGCGGTGCATATAGGAGGGGGCGCTGAGGAACTGCCAGCTGCGCCAGATAGCGTGCAGCAGTAGGTATACGGTGACCAGATCAAACCAGCCCAGTCCACAGCCGACAAACATCAGCCCCACTTGAGAGATGGTGGAGAAGAGGAGTGCGCTTTTTATATCGGTCTGTACCAGTCCAACCAGATAGCCGTAGAGCGCCGTCAGTGTACCAATGACCAGCAGCAACAGGGAGAGTGGCGCTGACTGCTCAATCAATGGCTGTAGTCGTAATACCAGATAGACACCGGCATGGACCATCAGTGAACCGTAGAAGACGGCGCTAGATGGGGTCGGCCCCTCCAGTGCGCGGCTGATCCATGAGGAGAAGGGGAACTGTGCAGATTTGACAAAGGCCGCGAGCAGGAAGGCACTGCCAATTAACCCCAGATAGAGGCCGTTGATCTGATTCAGTGCAGCCATCATCTGTGGCCACTCAATGCTGCCCAGCCAAGTGGTGGTAAAGAAGATCGCAGCCAGCAGCCCTGCATCTCCCAGTCGATTAGTAACCAAGGCAAAGGTGGCGTTCTTGGTGGCCGCATCACGGCTGTAGTTGTAAGCGATCAACAGGTAAGAGCTAACCCCGGCCATCTCCCAGCCGACAAATAGCAGTGCCGCATTGCCTGCCAGTACAATCAGTAGCATGGCACAGGTGAAGAGTGAGAGCAGCATAAAGAAACGCTGATAGCCAGCCTCACGGTGTAGATAATTGACAGAGAAGCGCTGGGTAAAGAGGGTGATGGTGGCAACCAGTGTCCCCATCAACAACCCCAGTGTGTCGAGGGTGAAGCTGAGGTTGGCAGTAAAGGGGCCAACCTCAAACCAAGAGGCGCTTACCACCTGTGAAGTGATCCCGCTGGTTATCGCTTGTAGATCGATCGCCAGCATCAGTAGTAGAGCCAGCAGGTTGGCACCGATAGCGACTCGGCTGGTCTCCTGTTCACCACTCTCTCCACGATTCCAGCCTACAACCGAACCGCTAGCGATCCACACTGTAGCGAGTAGGGGTAGCAGGGGGACCAGCCAGATGTACTGTTCAATCATCGATCTATCCTCTGTTTGCTGCCGGCTGTTTGTTACCAATGCGGCTTGGGCTCAATGGGTCGCTGTGTCCCATAAACCAGTCAGCGGAGCGCTGTACCTCTGTCAATGGCTGCTGTTTGCCACTCCACTCCACCCAGCCTTGGCTTGGATCGAAGATATGGATAGTCTCACTCTCTGGGTCTTTGGCAGAGACCAAAATCCAGCCATTGCCGATCAGCTCTTGTAGTGCGGGTTGACGTTTATAGATCTCTGTAATGACATCGATTTTTGCCTCCACCAGCACCTGTAGGCGCATCGCCTCATGGATCTCGACCATCTGCTTCGGCAACCCGGTACGCAGATCTGAGCTGGCACCATCCATCACCCCAAACAGCCCAGAGACATTATGGGTGATCTTGGAGCCGCTGCCGTAGCTGTCGTTATCCACGGTAGAGAAGTAGTACTCTAGGCTGATTCCTGCACCCACTGGGCCATTGGCGAGTAGGAGCCGCTCCAGCACCGTACCTTCAGGATCGGTCTGGTAGTCATAAGAGATGAGAAATACGCGGCGGTCAAGGAAGGTTCCTTGAGAGGCAGAGCGTCGCCCAATGATGGCGGCGGCGTTAGTTGCGTGGCCCAGTTCGGGGCGCGCCTGACTAAAGTCGACTGCGCGTCCCTGAATATGCTGTAGTGACTCTTTTAGTGATTCGGTCTTTGGGGCTGAGGCGAGACGACGACAACGCTCTTGTGCATGGCGCTGTTGGGTCTCTGCCAGCTGCTGTTGTAGCTGCTCCATCGGCTGCTGATGAGTTTCTGGCAGCTGGTCAAGATCATACCAAGTCAGTGACTCGTCACAGGTGTTGTGTTCTGCACCGATAAAGTGGCAATCATCGGGTACTACAGTGCCGCGCTCTGCCAGCAGGGTGCGAATCTCTGGGCGATTCATGATCGCGGCAAAGATACGGGCATTGGGTCCGCTGTGGCGACCACTACAGGCACCACAGTCGTAGGCCGCGAGATGGGGGTTGTTCTGGCTGATGGAGCCGTGGCCTACAATCACCACAATCGGGGCGAAGCCGCTGAGTAGCCCAAGATTTTGTAGAAAAGACTCTACACGCTGTAGCTGCTCTTCATCCGTGAAGCCGATTTGACGCTGCTCGGGAGTTGGGTCAGTTGATTCAGGGGCGGTTAGGGTGATTGAGGTGGGGAGTTCGCCACGATCCACCCAGCGGGTGAAGCGCTCAACCCAGCCGCCAGACTGTTGTGGTGCAAATAGTTTGCTGCCCAGTAGGGCCAGTGTGACGGGGGCTGCTGCTGCAATGCTCAGGGTTGCAGAGAGCAGGTTGCGGCGGGTGCTCTGTAGGAACCAGTTCTCAATCTGCTGACGTAGCTGGAGTCGCTGTTGATGCTCCTGTTGAGCGGCTTGGCACTGTGGTTGTACCTGTTCGCGAATCTCATGGCTGGGGACCAGCACCACCGGGGTCAGTCCAGTCACCTTCTCATCATCTACCCCTTGCCAGAAGTGGGGTACGCCAAAGTGGGCAGCGGCACCGAGGGTCTCAATGCGGGGGTTGATCTCCTCCAAGTGGCGGCGGAACCCCTCTTCACGGTCATCCATACAGAAGACCAGCTGTGCCTCTGGGCGCTGCTGTTTACTGTCAGCATCGTCACCTCTATTGTCACCACTATTAAAGAGGCTGCGATCACTCCAGCGTCCCTGCTGGTGGTTGTCTGCTACCGCATTGAAGAACTGTTCCCGATAGTGGTGTTCGTAGGCCTGTAACCAGATCCAGCCACTGCGCTCCTCATTCAGTAGTGAAACGGTTTTGCAGATACCCGCCAGCTGTTTGCGTTCCAGTGTGCGAATTTCGACACCACTGATTCCCATTAACTGTGCCAGACGGAAGATGCGCCAGCCACTGCGGTAGACGCTGAACCCCTCCTCTTTGTCACTGTTGGCGCTCTGCTTCCAGGTCCAGATAATATCCGCTAAGTGTTTCCACTCCTCGTAGGTCTCATGGTCAACGGGAGCTTGCTCTACCAATCCTTGCGCATGGGTCACCAGGTATTCGGGTAGACGGCTGTTAAAGAGGTGGTAGCGTACATAGAAGTCAGAGCTGCGGCGGTGAAAGTACCAGCGCAGTACATCGAGGCTCGCCTCTAGCTGCCACTCCTCGCGGCAGACGCGCTGTGCAAACAGCCGCTCCATCACCAAGCGCACGGCGAGGTAGTCCACCATCTCAACCCGCTCTGGAGCCAACCCCTCATAACCGGGGTTGAGATGGCGCCAGAGGAACATCCCAGACCAGCCGGGGATCTCCAGTGCCAACTGCTCTAGATAGTGAACCCAACGTGAAGGCTCTAGCCCAAGACGGCGCAGCTCTACCAGAATGGTATCGAGTGGGTCGTCTGGCAGAATCTCCAGCTCATCCAGCCACTCTGGCAGGTCATCAAACACCCAGCCGCTGTCGAGTAGCGCACTCTGGCGCCACACTTGATAGAACCCCTCCTGCTGGTTAGGGCTGTGCCAAGCGGACATCCCCTGATCGAGATAGTTGGCAATCTGTTGGATCAGTAGTGGGCGCACATTGTTGAGAATGTCGCGCCCAGTCGTGATCTTGATCAGCCCACGTAGGGTCAGATCTTTACCCACTCGGTCCACCATGCGGTCATAGAGATGAATGGAGGCCCTTTTGGTCTTTGTGTGTGCGCTCTCAGTGGTTTCAAGGTTGGAGCTCTGTTGTGCTTGTACCAGCTGTTCAGCGAGTTCTGGAGAGAGGTCGAGCAGCTGCTCTGGGTGTACTGCCAGATGGTGTAGCTCCATCTTCTCCAAAATGGCCTGCCAGAGATCTGTAATGGCCTCGGATTCACCCAATCCACTGCGGTTGATCAGTAGCTTCCGCGTGCTCTCATCGACATCAGGCTGGAAACTGCTGAGCGCACTGTTCTCTTCAATCTGCCAAGCCAGTTGACACGCTGTGATCGATTTTAACGGGTGAATCAGTGCCTGTTGTAGTATATCTCGGCGTTGGATAGTGATCTTGTCGAGCTTGAATAGTGGGGTGTCGATCTGTAGTTCAGGATCATTACGGTCACTCTGTTCCAGTGCGGCCTGTAGATCGGTGTCGTCAATACGACCCTTGCGATAGTACTCCCGATAACGGCTGGGCAACTCATAACCGCGTGACCCGGTACGCTCTCTGGAGAGCTTCAGCGCTTCGGTAAAAGGGAGGTGCTGATAACCGTGTAGGGTATTGTGGTGGACAAAGTCCTGAATCGGGGCCTGAGCGGGCAGAATGTGCTCCAGATGGGGAATGGAGTCGAGTATCCCCTGACGTAGTTCGTCGTTGTTCATGGCGGCGTTGAGAGCGTGCTCAGACATATCAGAGCGCCCCTCCGGCGCTAGAAATCAGAGTTGGAGTGTAGAGCATCTGCTGAATCGATAGCTCCAGCATCTCCAGTGCTGGTGTGGGGTAGAGACCAATCCACAGCATCAACAGAATCAATACTGCGGCGGCAGAGAGTTCACTGCGGTTGAGGTCCTGTACCTGAGCCATGCGTGGGCTGGAAGGGCCGGTAAAGAGTACCCCTAGTGTGCGAACCGCATAGGAGGCGCTGATCATCACCCCTAGACTGAGTAGAATAGTGATCCACCCCCAGCGCTCAAAGCCACCGACAATGGCGTGGAATTCGGCAATAAACCCAGCGCTTCCTGGAATTCCAATGGCCCCAAACAGTGCCAATGAGGTGAAGAGCGCAAAGCGTGGGGCGACATCGATCAGTGAGCGATAGTCGTTGATATTACGGGTGTGGGTACGTTGATAGAGTAGGCCGATCAGCAGGAAGAGTGCGCCCGCCACCAAGCCATGAGCAACCATCTGGAATACGGCACCCGTGAGGCCAGCAATATTGAGGGTGCTGATACCGAACAGTACTACCCCCATATGGCTGACGGAGGAGTAGGCGACCATCGACTTCAGATCACTCTGACGCCACGCCAGCAGTCCACCATAGATCAGTCCCAACAGGGCCAGTACCATCAGTTCAGTTTGCAGCTCTAGAATCGCTAAGGGCAGCATAGAGGAGGCGAGAATCAGTCCATAGGCTCCCATCTTCAATAGAATTCCAGAGAGCAGAATACTGATTGGGGCGGGGGCCTCGACGTGTGCTAACGGCAACCAACCATGCAGTGGGAAAATTGGCATTTTGACCCCAAAGCCAACCAGAAAACCGAGGAAGAGGAAGAGTTGAGTCGAGGCCGGTAGCGTGCGTGCAGTCTCTGTCATCGCTGCCATTGAGAAGGAGTGGTCCGGCATCGCATCAAACAGCACCAACAGGCTGATCAGCATAAACACCGAGCCACCCATGGTATAGAGCACAAAATTGAGTGCTGCCCTGCTGCGGCGTACTCCACCCCAGCGGTCGATGAGGAAGAAGAGAGGGATTAGTGTCATCTCCCAGAAGACGTAAAATAGCGCCCAGTCACGCGCAATAAAGACCCCGATCATGGCCGATTCAAGGAATAGAATCAGCGCATAGTAGCCACTCACCTGCTTTTGAATCGTTCCCGATGCGAGAATGGCCACAAATACCAGTAGAGTAGCCAGCAACACCATTGATAGGGCAATGCCATCAATACCGACGGCGTAGGAGGTGCCCATACGTGCATTCCACACCATGGTTTCAGAGAACTGTATGGCGGTGTTGTTGTGGTCAAATAGGGCCAGTACCAGTAGTGCGATCACTAGGGTGAGGCCAGAGAAGAGGATCGCAACTGTGCGCTTCTGTGCATTTCCCCCTCTTTGAAGAAGAATCCAGCCAGCCCCCAGCATAGGCATAAGAAGAAGGGTGGTGAGCAGTGGCATGGTGTTGGGTAAGGGTATTTTCTGCGATCTATTCTAAAAAAACCCTACAACATTAGCATACTTGAATATTTATTTCATCTATCATAAATAAACAGTTTTTGGATTTATCGGCAGTGCTGCCTCATCTCCTGTAGTGATTTCTCTTGATAAGAGTCCTTGCTGCTCTGCTTTTTTCGAATTTGGGAAGAGCTCCTCCAGTGGTTGCAGGCTCTTCTCTTCTGCTTTAACTGAAGATAATTGATACCCAGTAGATAGTGGGCTGACTCTTTGTAGGCCTTTGGGATGATCTGTTCACGGCCCTCTTTTTCTAGCATCTTCTGCACGACTTTGAGTGAGGCATTGTATCTGCCCTGATTAAACAGGGAGAGCGCCAAACCGATCACCTCATACGATTTTTC
>JABGQL010000134.1 GCA_018648825.1 Gammaproteobacteria bacterium | reverse complement strand
ACGTTTTGGTTATATCTGCCTAGAGCATCAAGGCAACTTGAGTGAAACCGATCACCATTTGGTTCAGATCATGGTCAATCAGTGCACCTCTGCACTGCAGAATATCAACCTCTACCAAGACCTCAATGCGGCCAATCGACAGGCGGTTCGCATGTTAGCCATTGCCGCAGAGTTTCGAGATAAAGAGACCGGCGACCACATCAACAGAATTCAGCAAGGGACCTATCAAGTCGCCTTGAAACTGGGATTACCTGAGGAGATAGCGGAGGAGTATGGGGTCGCCAGTATTCTTCACGATATTGGAAAGGTCGCCCTGCCCGACTCTATTCTGCTAAAACCGGGAGCACTAACCCCACAAGAGTTTGAGATCATCAAACAACACACCACTTTTGGGGTCAACATTCTCAATAACAGTGACTGGTTTGAACTCGCACAAGAGATTGCACTTAGCCATCATGAGCGCTGGGATGGCAGCGGTTACCCTAGAGGGATTCAAGGAGAAGAGATTCACTTAGCTGCACGTATCGTCGCCGTGGTGGATGTTTTTGATGCGCTGGTGCATCAGCGCGTATACAAATCAGCCTGGGGTAAACGGGACGCTTTGAGTGAGCTACAGAGCAACTCAGGAACCCATTTTGACCCCCGTGCGGTCAACACCTTTATTGAGCTGATCGAGAGTGAGGCTCTCTACGCCGCACTCCCTTGGTAAAGGGGGCTCTATCCACACTCACCCTCTTCGCCAACGGTGAAGCCGCTGTGCCCACTGCAGTAACCCTTTTGGGGCATGCTCTCGCTTCCACTTCCCTGCTACACGCTGGTTAATCTCTGCAAAGGTGGGGTAAGGGTGGATGGTTGCCAAGATTTTATTCAACCCCAAGCCATGACGCATCGCCAGCACGTACTCCTGCAGAAGATCCCCTGCATGTTCGCCGACGATGGTTACTCCCAGAATTTTGTCGCGACCCGGTACGGTTATCACCTTAATCCAGCCTAAACGCTCCGATGCAGCAGTTGCCCGATCCAGCTCTGAAAATGGAAATTGGGTCGTTTCATAGGAGAGTTGCTGCTGTTGAGCCATCTGTTCATTCAGCCCCACCTGTGCGATCTCCGGTGTGGTAAAGGTGGCCCATGGCACCACCGACTCATTAACCTTAAAGCGTTTTAGAAAACCAAACAGGCTATTGATGGTTGCCGTCCACGCCTGATTTGAGGCTGCATGGGTAAACTGATAAGAGCCAGACACATCACCACAAACATGAATGGAGGGGCAGTGGGTCTGCAGGTAGGCGTTGGCTTCAACCGCCCCATAACCGTTGACCTTCACCCCCACCTGTTCCAAACCAATCCCCTCTGTATTGGCAATACGTCCGGTTGCAATCAGCACTTGGTCAAATGCCACATTCAACTCTTGCTCACTCCCCTGACGGTCCCGCAGCCGTAATAGCTGCTGCCCCTCCTGTTTGATAAAGGCGACCGTCTCTTTGTGCAACTGGAGATCAATCCCCTCCACCTCAGAGAACTGCTGGATAAAGAGTGCTCTCACCTCCGAATCCTCTCGTGGCAACAGGGTATCTCGTCCCACCAGTGTTACTGTAGAGCCGAGCTGGGCAAAGACCTGTGCCAGTTCACACCCAATGGTTCCTGTACCCAACACCAACAGTCGTTTAGGCAGTTCCCGCAGTTTCCAGAGGTTATCTGAGGTGAGATAATCGATAGATTCAATTCCCTCAATCTCTGGAATACGGGGGCGGGCACCCGTCGCTACAATGATGTTACGGGTGGTCAGTTGCTGCGTTCCCACCTGCACTGACCACGGCGAGGTGATCACCCCCTCCCCTTGTAACACCTCCACCCCCAGCTGGGTATAACGCTCAATTGAGTCATTGGGTGCAATGGTCTCAACCACCTGCTGCACTCTCGCCATCACTGCGGCAAAATCGACTTGAGCCGTGGCATCGATAAAGCCAAGCTCTTTTGCCTTGCGCAGCTCGGCGATCAGTCTTCCCGAACGGATCAACGCCTTGGATGGGACACAGCCCCGATTTAGACAGTCACCGCCCATCTCCCCCTTTTCAATCAAGGTCACTTTGGCCCCCATCGCTGCCGCCAGATAGGCAGAGACTAACCCTCCAGAACCAGCACCGATCACCACTAAATTTCGATCAAAAGACCTCGGCTTGGTAAATTGCACCATCACTTCTCCTAGACACACGGTTCAGTAATGGAGAGCATATCTCTAATAGCATTAAATAATCAATTTTTATTGACACATAAACCCAGCGCCTGTTTACCTGTTGTGGCTGGTACACATCGGCCTCTCTGTTTTGCAAATTGCAATTCATATTTGCTAATTGCTCATTATTCCATATCAAAATAGATAAAATAAAACTAACATACTGTTAAATAAAGAATATAAAACTTGGCCTAGCTTATGCAATGGAGGTAATCATCATTATCACAAACTAGAGGCCAACCGCTATGTGTGGAATTTATGCTGGTGTTACCAACCACTCCATCACCACTCACCTGATTGACGGACTCAATGCCCTCTCTTATCGGGGCTATGACTCAGCTGGAATAGCACTGATCAGTAAACAGGGGCTGGAGCGGCGACGAGCCAAGGGCAAACTGGACAACCTCACGGGGCTACTGAAACAGACCCCGCTGGAGGGAAAGGTAGGCATTGCCCACACTCGCTGGGCGACACACGGCAAGCCTGAATGCAGAAATGCCCACCCCCATATGACCCTAGAGGTGGCTGTAGCCCACAACGGCATCATCGAAAACTATGCCGAGCTACGCAAGGAGCTGGAGGCGTGCGGATTCGGTTTTGAGAGTGAAACTGACAGTGAGACCATCCCCCTGCTGATCACCTGTTATCTGCACAAAGGGATGACCCAGTGCGAGGCGATACAGAACACCCTGGCTCGTCTGGAGGGGAGCTTTGCCATCGTCGCCCTGTTCGACAACTGCCCTGACCAACTGTTTGCTGCCCGTCAGGGGAGTCCACTGGTGATTGGGCACAGTGATGCGGGGTTCTACCTCTCCTCAGATGAGAATGCACTGATCGACAAGAGTGATGCTATCTGCCACATGCAGGATGGAGACCTCGCCCGTATCACCCATAACCGCCTCATCATTACCGACTTTGAGGGCAATATCCGTAAACGGGTGATGACCCCCAGCTACGCTATCAGTGAGGAGCAGGGCAAGCAGGGGTATCGCCACTATATGTTAAAGGAGATCTATCAACAGCCCGCTGTGATACAGCAGACACTTGACCACTATCTGCAAGAGGATGGCACACTCCATCCCGATCTAAAGTCTCTGCCGATGGAGTCACTCTGCCGCCTCTCAATTGTCGCCTGTGGTACCTCCAGCTATGCCGGAGTAGTCGCCAAATACTGGATGGAGGAGATCGCCGGTCTGCCGGTTGATATAGATATTGCCTCTGAGTACCGCTACCGCAACACCCCGTACCCCCCTCAACAGATGGCTCTGTTCATCTCCCAATCCGGTGAGACCGCCGATACCCTCGCTGCACTGCGCCATGCCAGCAAAGGTGGGCAGCAGACCCTCTCTCTGGTCAATGTCACCAACAGCAGCATGGCCAGTGAATCTGACCGGATGTTACCTCTGCTTGCCGGACAGGAGATAGGAGTCGCCTCCACTAAGGCCTTCACCGCCCAGCTCGCCACACTACTGCTACTGACCCTAGTTACCGCCCGCAGCAATCGGCAGATCACCCAGCTACAGCTACAACAGCATCTCAACACATTAAATACAGTGCCACGGCTGATGGATGATCTGCTTAATCAGACCGATACCATCCGTAACACCGCGCAACAGCTCTACCGAAGCGAGCATGCAACCTATCTGGGACGCGGAATCGCCTACCCTCTCGCGCTGGAGGGGGCACTTAAGCTCAAAGAGATCAGCTATATCCACGCACAGGCCTACCCCGCAGGTGAGTTAAAACATGGCCCCATTGCACTGATTGATGAGCGTATGCCGGTGATCATCATCGCTCCACCCGGGCCGCTCTTCTCCAAGACACTCTCCAACCTGCGTGAAGTCCATGCCCGTGGAGGCAACATCATTCTCCTATCAAACCAGGCCGGTATCGATCAGGCCGCTGATTTTACCGACACCGCCATTGTGATGCCTGAGATGGATGCATTGATACAGCCCCTGCTCTATACCCTTCCCCTACAGCTGCTCGCCTACTACGTTGCGCTCTACAAAGGGACCGATATTGATCAACCACGCAACCTGGCCAAATCAGTCACTGTGGAGTAGTCACCATGACCACCCTTTCACTCCACCAGACCCGTCACTGGATCAAGAGCAGTCCTCACCCGCTGGCACGCACCCTGTTGCACACCATCAAACAGATTCGAGGTGCTGAGATCCCAGCTCCCAGACTACTATTTACCCCCCTCTATAGCGGATACCGTCTGCTACAGACCCTGCTCTCCACGATCACCAGAACACTCCTCTGGACACCACTATTCAAGGGGCGACTGCAGGAGGCGGGGCGAAACCTCTATCTCTATGGAGGCATCCCCTACATCAGTGGGCCTCTACAGATAGAGCTCGGCGACAACTGTCGCATCTCCGGTCAAACCACCTTCAGCGGACGCACAACGGCCTCCCCCCTGCCGTTGCTGAAGGTGGGTTCTAATGTCGACATCAGCTGGATGACCACCATTGCGGTGGGCAGTCGGGTTGAGCTGCATGACAACGTCCGTATCGCCGGAGGGGGGCTGCTGGCTGGCTATCCCGGCCACCCACTGGATGCCAGAGCACGCGCTGCCGGACTTCCCGAGCTGGACGAACAGGTGGGAGCGATCATCCTAGAGAAGGATGTCTGGCTCGCTACTGGGGTCTATGTGATGGCTGGAGTTCATATCGGACGTGGCACGGTAGTCGCTGCCGGCAGCATTGTCACCCACGACCTGCCAGCTGGGGTATTGGCTGCAGGTGCCCCTGCACGGGTTATCCGCCCTCTTAAACAAACATGTAGTGAACACCATGAAACGTGATCTGATCGTCTTTGGCGAAGATTGGGGCGGGCTACCCAGTAGCACCCAACACCTGATACGACACCTCTCAGAGGGGCGCAAGGTGGTCTGGGTCAACTCCATTGGTCTGCGCCAGCCACACCTCACCCTGCATGACCTTAAACGGGGATGGAAAAAGCTGTTTACTCCCCGCTCTCCTGCAGCAACCACCACCTCTCCTCCATCAGAACCCTTTGAGGTGATCCACCCTCGCACCATCCCTGCCCCCCGCAGCCGGATTGCTCGCTGGATTGCGGTAAAGCTGTTGATACGGCAGATTCTCCCTGTAGTGAATCGGCTTCAACTGCACCGCCCTATCCTCTGGACCTCCCTCCCCACCGCCGCAGATCTGCATGGCGAGCTGGGAGAGAGTGCACTGCTCTACTACTGTGGGGATGACTTCAGTGGACTGGCGGGGGTAGATCACAACACCATTGCTGCCCATGAAGCAAAACTGAGCAGAGAAGCCGATCTAATTCTTGTCGCCAGCGAGAGATTAACTCACCGCTTCCCCCCTTCCACCACCCAACTGGTGCCACATGGGGTGGACTACACACTCTTTACCACTCCAACCCAACCCGCTACTGACCTGCCCAACAACGGCCACCCCACCGCCGGTTTCTATGGCAGCATCTCCAGCTGGCTGGATCAGGAGCTACTGTGTAATACCATGCAGCGGCTGCCTGAGTGGAACTTTGTACTGATTGGCCGGGTGGAGTGTGATCTCAGCAGGCTAGAGGGGATTGGCAATCTGACTCTGCTTGGCGAGCGCCCACATCACCAACTCCCCCGCTACAGTCAACACTGGGATGTATCGATACTCCCCTTTCTCGATAACCGTCAGATCCGCGCCTGTAACCCACTAAAATTACGAGAATATCTGGCCGCAGGACGCCCTGTTGTCAGCACCCCATTTCCGGCATCCACCCCCTATCTGGACCACCTGCAACAGGTCAACAGTCCCGAGGAGATGGCAAACGCACTACAGCAGAGCCTAGAGGACACCTGCAGTGAAGAGAGACGGGCCTCAGTCTGTGGAGAGACCTGGAGCGCCCGCGCCAACCAGATTGAGCAGCATCTGGAGGCGCTATGACCCACCTCTCCTACCGCATCTTCTACATACTGAATGGGGCATGGCGCCAACGCTATGTAATTACCATCCCCATTCTGTTACTCCCCATTTTGGGGCTGATCATCGGCACCCTCGCACCCAAACGCTACAGCGCCCACACCAGTCTGTTGGTGCAGGAGACCGCAAAGATGAACCCTTTCCTAGAGGATCTGGCGGTCTCTGCCATGGTCAAAGAGCGGATGGCGGCACTGGAAACCTTACTCCACAGCCGCCACATCCTCACCGCTGTAGCCGAAGAGCGCGGCATGATTACCCCACAGAGCAGTGACCGTGAGCGCGACCAGACTATCGACATACTCTCCACTGCATTGAGCGTGCGAATGACCGGAAAGGACCTGATCCGCATCGACTATCGGGCCGCTAAACCCGAAGGGATGAAAGAGACCCTAGAGATGGTCAGCAAACATTTTGTCGAGCAGCTACTGGCCCCGGAGCGCTCCTCCCTGACCGACTCTGCCTCTTTTCTGAAGCAACATCTGAAGCAGCGCAACAATGATCTGGACCAGGCAGAAACCGCTCTTGCCGACTTCAAAAATGAAAATGCCAGCGAGATGCCAGAACACCATGCCAACAACATCCGTCGCCTCAACCAACTCAAGCAACGGCTGGCGGAGCGAGAGACCGAACTGGCAGGAGCTACCCGCAGTCTCGGGGGCATTGATCAGCAGCTCTCAAAAACCAATCCGGTTGTGGGTCGAATTGAGGAGCAGATCATCCATATTCGCAGTGAGCTGGCACTGCTTAAGGCACGTTACACCGACCACCACAGCAAGGTGCAGGGAACGCTGCGCAAACTGCGTCGACTGGAGGAGCACCATCAACACCTGTTATCCCAGAAAGAGAGTGGATTTGCCAGCGATCAACTCTGGGACATTGCCAGCATCCAAATCAGTTCAAATAAGCTTGCACAACCACTGCTGGTCTCTCAACTGAACAACCTGCAACTGGCCCGTAGCCGGGTCGATGCGCTGGAGCAGGAGAGTACTAGCCTACGCCAAATCATTACTGAGCTGGAGCAACAGACCACCCGCTTCGGTGCCCATGAGCAGACCTTGCGCCGCCTAGAGCGGGACCTGAGGGTAAAGCGTGAACTCTATGAAGACCTGCTACACCGCTATGAGATGGCACGAGTCACCGGATCACTCGGCACCTTCGAGCAGGAGAAGCGCATCAAGATTATCGACCGCCCCTTCACCCCCACCACCCCAGCCAATCTGCCGCTGATCCTATTTGTGATTGCCGGTCTGTTTGGAGGTATTGCTGTGGGAAGTGCTCTCGCCATCATCATGGAGTTTGCCGACAACACCATCCGTCGCCGTGACCAGGCCGAGGCCCTGAGCGGTGTACCCGTATTGAGCCGAATTCCCCTGATCCCATCACACCCCGAAGCCATTCTCTAACACCTCTAAATCACCTGTAACAGGAGAGAGACCATGAAAACTGTTGTTCAAATCATCCAGCACCTCCGCCCAGGCGGGATCGAAACCCTGTCACTTGATCTACTCAACTACGGCAACCCAAATGACCGTACCATTCTGATCAGCCTTGAGGGGACACTGGAGGAGGCCTGTCGACACTGGCCTCGCATAAGCCGCTTCCAGAGCCGCCTCCTGTTTCTCAACAAGAGGCAAGGATTTCAACCCACGCTGATTTTTAAAATTGCCAAGCTATTACAACGACTGAATGCCGATATTGTCCATACTCACCATATTGGCCCCCTCATCTATGGCGCTATCGCCGCTCGTCTAGCACGGGTCAAACACCGTATTCATACCGAGCATGACGCCTGGCATCTACAGGATGAACACCGCCGCAAGCTACAGCGTGTAGCACTCTTTTTTGCCCGTCCAAAACTGGTTGCCGATGCAGAAAATGTAGCTGGATCAATGATGAAATATCTGCAACGTACCGATGTTCGAGTGATTAAAAATGGCATTGATACCTACCGCTTCTCTCCGGGCAACCCGATTACCGCTCGCCATAAGCTCAACCTACCCGAACAGACCACCCTGATCGGCTGTAGTGGCCGACTGGAGAAGGTGAAGGGGCATCACATTCTGCTGGAGGCGGTTGCACGACTACCCGAAGATGTCCATCTGGTGTTGGCTGGAAACGGAAGCAGGGAGATTCCTCTGCGCCAGCAGGCTGAGGTGTTGGGTATTAGTGAGCGGGTACACTTTCTCGGTCAGATTGATGAGATGCCCACCTTCTACCAAGCGATCGATCTCTTCTGTCTCCCCTCTCTCAACGAGGGCTTCCCCCTCTCTCCACTGGAGGCTCAGGCGTGCGGCATACCTGCCGTAATCACCGATGTCGGTGGCGCAAGGGAGACCTTAAGCCCTGACATTGGCAAGCTGGTCGGTAAGGGAGATCCACAGCAGCTGGCCATTGCCCTGCAAGAGATGCTGGAGCAGCCCAACCCCTATAACCCACGCACCTTTGTCGAATCAGAGGCCAATGTACGCACCATGATCCACAACTACGCCTCATTAACCGCCCCATCCTACTGAGCTGACAGCGAGACCAACATGGACACTCTAATCACTATTATTACCCTCAGCACCACGCTTATGGTGCTCTATCACCATTTGGGATACCCACTGCTACTCCACTGGGTTGGAAGAAAACCACTGAAGATGGCGATCACCAC
Source organism: Gammaproteobacteria bacterium (assembly GCA_018648825.1). Classification (GTDB taxonomy): domain Bacteria; phylum Pseudomonadota; class Gammaproteobacteria; genus Thiopontia. Next base: position 4,270 of record JABGQL010000134.1, on the reverse strand, counting down.
CCACACCACCACACGCCGCTATCAGAGCAGCATAAGGGATCAGCAGCTACCGATGATCACCATCATCATCCCCGCCTATAACGAGGCGGCATGGATTAGCGAAAAGATACGTAATCTGGCGGTACTCGACTACCCAATGGAGCGTCTACAGGTGATCCTTGCCAGCGATGGCTGCACAGACGGCACCGCAACCATCGCTCGTCAACTGCTGCAGGAGCCACTCTGCCGCACTCTGCCGCTAGAGATCATCCTGTTCCCCAAAAACCGGGGCAAGGTCGCTGTGCTTAATGAGGTGATCCACCTTGCAAAGGGGGAGTTGGTGGCACTGAGTGATGTCTCTGCACTGCTCTCAATCGATGCACTGCTGATCGCTGCCAACCACTTCAAAAACCCAAAAACAGGCGTACTGAATGGACATTACCACCTGCTCAACCCCGGATCTGAAGGAGAGCGGCACTACTGGGCCTACCAAAACCGGGTTCAGCAGAGAGAATCATCGATTGGCTCTGCTCTGGGCGCACACGGGGCCTTCTACATCATCCGTAAAGCACTGTTCAAACGCCTTCCAGCTGATACCATCAATGATGATTTCATCCTGCCAATGCAGATAGTAAAACAGGGGTACCGTGCCGCTTACGACCCCACTATTCGCGCACTGGAGCTGGAGCAAGCCAATCTGACAGCAGATCACCAGCGCAGGAGACGCATTGCCGCCGGTAACTTTCAGCAGCTATTACGTTTGAGAGAGATCTTGCTGCCCCGTTATGGCGCCACCGCCTTCACCTTTGCCTCTGGCAAGGGGCTGCGAGCCATTATGCCGCTACTGATGATTCTCTCTCTGCTGGGGGCACTACTGCTGGCCCCGGAGTCGATACTCTTTACCCTGCTGGCATCGGCACAGTTGAGCCTCTATCTGCTCGCCAGCTATACGCTACTCACCCCAAACCATTCTCACCATCCACTACTACAGGCACTGGCCTATCTGGTATCGGGTCATCTAGCAGCCCTGCGTGGCACACTGCAGTACCTGCATGGAGACTACCGCCACCACTGGCAGAAGGTGACCTCATGAGCCATCCAAACCAACCTCAAAAGGAGATCCCAATGAACTACACCTTTGCCATTGATCCGCTCACCAGCCACTACAAACGGGGTTTTGATCTGCTACTCACCACCCTTGGCCTGCTATTGACCCTGCCGCTCTATCCACTGATTGCACTGGCGATCAAGCTCGACTCCCCCGGCCCGATTTTTTTTAGCCAACTGCGCATCGGCAAATCAATGCCCAACCGGGTCGAGCTTTTCTGGATGATCAAGTTCCGCACCATGCGCAGTGATGCAGAGCTGAAAAGTGGTGCGGTATGGGCCACAAAATCAGACCCGCGCATCACCCGGGTCGGCCACCTTCTACGCAAGACCCGGCTTGATGAGTTGCCACAATTCATCAATGTCCTGCGCGGTGAGATGTCGCTGATTGGCCCACGCCCAGAGCGCCCCGGCTTCTACCACAAGCTGGAGATCGAGATCCCCTTCTTTGCCGACCGCACCTATGGGGTGATGCCGGGGATTACCGGTCTGGCGCAGGTCAACCAGGGGTATGACACCTCTATTGAGGATGTGCGCTCCAAGGTCGGCTTTGACCACCGCTATGCATTGGCACTGGATAACCCTCTCTCATGGATAAAGATGGACCTCGATATCACCCTGCGTACCGTGATGGTGATGTTGATGGGACGGGGACAATAATCAGGCAATACTCATGAACAGACAGCCCTTTTTTCAGATCAGCATACTCTTTCTCAGCGCAGCGCTAGTTGTAGCCGGAGCAGTGCTCACCTATCCACACACCTCAACTGCTGGAGATCGGCAACAGATTGAGGGGGAGGCGCTCAATAACCTCACCCCTAATCACCAGCTGGAGGTGAATGGAATCAACCACAGCCAACAGCCACAAACCCTGGTGATCCGCCTGGATGACCGCGAGGCCCCAGGCTATTCCGAACGGGTTAACCTAGAGCGTGTAGTCCCCTCCGGTCCATTCCAGATCAACTTGGGTCTAGGGGGGCTATACACCCCATCTGGCAAGCTATTAACCGTAGCTGACCTGCAGCAAATCGTGGCCTTTCAAGGGCAAGGGGATAAAGGGGGGCTGTTAGAGATCACACCACTCAAAATCAACCACTCCCCCTCTCTACCAGAGGGGGTCAAAGGGTGGGATCTTGGCGCCAGCGAGAGTCGACTCTGGCCCGGATTTACACGCCTGACCCCAGAAAGCGGGCTGTTCACCGGGTCCATGCTACAGAGTGTTGAGCGGGGAAAAAGGCAGCAGGCCAGTGACCCTCTAACCTCAGACGGAATTCGAGGGATAGCGTCTCTTCAGCTCCCCCTTGCAGCGGGAGAGTGGCACCTTACCCTATGGATCAGTGACCCCGGTGAGTGGGAGTATCTACCTCATCCACTACGCCGCACCATTCACGCCAACCAGCAATTGGTCTACCAACACCACTATACCCCTCAGCAATGGATTGAGCAGGTCTATCTATCAGGTCTAAAGCAGGAGGCTACCCTGAATGATAACGCCTGGAGCCATTTTGGAAGCAAGAGCGGCAGCGTTAAGTTTGAGGTCCACCTCTCCGAAGAGGGGCTGCTTCTGGAGCTGGGAGGCCCACAACCTGAGGCGGGCTATCTCGCTGCAATCCTTGCCGAACCTGCAGGCCAGCACACCAACCAACCCCTGCAAACAGCGATTGAGAAGCAGCGTAGCCAGTGGTGGCATAGAAGTTGGCCCATTCAATCCACCCTCTATAACCACTCGCCCAAACCCACCCTGAAGCCAGAGCAACTCTCTGTAGTCGCCGCTGCCGATACCACCGCCTATCTTGAATTTGAGCTACAGGGGGGGCGGTCTACAGCCCCTCCCAAAATAACCCTCACTCCCCCCCGCTACCGACAGATTGCACTCGACACCACCCTGCGCTGGGGCATGTGGCGACTACGAAGGGCGAAACTCTCCTCTACACTGCTGCAACTTAATGATCATCACCTACGTGGTGGACCGCTCCCTCCCAACAACCCCGGGCTACCTCGACAGATCCATATTCAGGTGGCGGTCCCCGCAGAGGCGACTCCTGGAACCTACCGGGGAAAAATTTCCATTACGATAGACCAGATCACCCTGCAGGCCCCAATGACCATCATCGTGCCGGATCTAACCCTCCCCAAGATCGACCGTCCCATTGGGGTCTATCTGGAGCACTCAGTCCACTTTGGGTGGTTCAAAGAGCTTCATCAACAACAGCAACAGAGCCTGCAGTGCGACCTCAAGCTGTTGCAGCAACAGGGTATCAGCGGGATCGCTCCCCCACTTCCCACCCCTGCGACAGCATCAACACAGCGGCAACTGCTCCAACAGTTGAACCAGCTTGATGGCCTTGGATTTACCCCCCCTTATCTTGCATATACCCCGGTAAAGCGGATGGTGGCACGCAAAGGGGTAGAGCAGATGGCCATTGAACTGGCCAAAATGGAACAGCAGCTACGGCAGGCCCAACTCCCCACACCACTGTGGGCCATCGCTGATGAACCCTCCAATGCCAGCAGCAACCAACCATCCCCACAGAAAATTGCCCGTTACATCCGCAGCTATGCCCCCAATGCTCAGTTGGCAGGGCAGCTCAACCACCCACAAGATATGAAGGGGATCGAGAGTTACGATATCGCCCTACTCAACAGCGGTTTTGGTATCGATGGCCACCAGCTCGATGCAGTAAGAGATCGAGGGGTTACACCGTGGCTCTATAACCTGAACCCTACTCGCATCGGTGCCGGATTCTATCTATGGCGTAACCAAGGAGAGGGGTACCTGCAATGGCACGGGCGAATGCCAACAGCAGATCCATTTGACCCCACCGATGGGCGGGAGGCCGATATGCAGCTACTACTGCCCCATGCCACCCCCTGCCCGCTAGTGGCTGATGTAGATCGAAAACTATTTGATCTGAGTGAAGCGATCACCGATCTGCGCTGGCTACTCTGGCTGGAGCAGAAGGCGATAGACAACCCAGCGGCCAGCCAGCTTCTCCATCAACTACAGCTGCAGATTCCAACCCGCTGGGAGGCGATTGAAAAACTACCTCACTGGCAAAGTAAGCAGTGGCGCAAACTGATTACCACATTTGCTCTGTAGTGGATAACTCCAACCTCATTTCGCAAAACCCATCGCAATTTGCGAAACAGGATCAAATTCTGATCTTTCAACAGACACAAAAAA
>JABGQL010000097.1 GCA_018648825.1 Gammaproteobacteria bacterium | reverse complement strand
TTGGCCTGTGTAGCCTGTAATTCAACTCAGTTGGGGAGTTTTGCAATTACCTCCTGGGCATCTTCCAAATAATCTTACGGTCACCAATATCAGAGCAGGGAATTCGAATTCACGGAACCCCGTACTGGCTTCGTTCGCTTATCAGATTATCCCTTATCGAGGGTTTGGGTCAGGGATTTTACGTGCCTTGGAGAGTCACCCCGCTATCGATTTTGTTGATGATCGTGAGGGTAATCTCTTTAAGTGCATCATTAAGCGATGATTACTCTTCTCCTCTTACCCCGTAAGTCGCCATACCGGTAGTGTTATAGCCACCATCGACATAAGTAATCTCACCGGTCATGCCGGATGCCAGATCAGAACAGAGGAATGCACCCACATTACCCACCTCATCAATGGTGACGTTGCGGCGTAGTGGCGAGTTCTTCTCGGAGTAGTCGAGCAGCAGGTTAAAGTCACCGATGCCTTTTGCTGCCAAAGTCTTGATCGGACCGGCAGAGAGGCCGTTGACACGAATCTGGTCGGGCCCAAGGTCAGCAGCCAGTGCGCGTACGCAGGCCTCTAGGCTGGCCTTTGCCAATCCCATTATATTGTAGTGGGGGATGGAGCGGATGGCTCCAAGATAGCTCAGAGTGAGCATAGAGCCATTGCGTCCCGCCATCATCGGCAGTGCCTCACGAGCCAGTGCAGCAAAGCTGTAGGAGCTGATGTCGTGCGCAATCATGGAACCTTCACGTGTCACAGAATCAACAAAGCGACCATCGAGTTCACCTTTGGGGGAGTAGGCGACGGAGTGGACTAGGCAATCCAATCCATCCCAATGCTCGGCCAGAGTTTTGAAGGTGTTGCTGATATCTTCATCACTACCGACATCACAAGGGATCGCAATGTTGCTGTCCAGTTCTGCCGCAAATTTTTGCGCACGCCCCTGCAACTTCTCCCCCTGATAGGTGAGTGCAATCTCCGCACCTTCACGGTGCATCGCCTTGGCAATACCCCAGGCAATAGAGCGGTTACTGGCAACGCCGATGATCAGTGCTTTTTTACCCTGCATGAAACCCATGACAAATCCTCTTCCAATATTCTCTAAATGTAATGTTGAGTAATTCTGATATGATTCAGGCCATCCAAAAGACCTTACTGAATGGCGAATATTCTACACAGACAACGTGAATAGTAACAGGGTAAAAAGATGCGGAATATCAAAATGGCTACTTGCAGCTCTGTTGTATGGCCTGTTTCCGCTGTTGGCTTCGGCAAACTGGAATAGCCCCTACTCAGAGGAGGGGGTGGAATCGCAAGTGCTCTACTCCTCTTTTTCAGGTCGTCCCAAACATTTGGATCCGGCGCGCTCCTACAGCTCCAATGAGTACACCTTTATCGGGCAGATTTATGAGCCACCGTTGCAGTACCACTATCTGAAGCGACCTTATCAGTTGGAACCACTGGGGGCGGTAGAGATGCCGAAGGTCACCTACCTAGATCAACAGGGAGATCCACTGCCAAAGGATGCTTCAATCGAGCAGATTGTCTACTCACTCTATGAAATTACCCTTCGAGAGGGGGTACAGTACCAACCTCATCCCGCTTTTAGTCCTGTGGATGAGGTGCTATTGGACCGCATGGAGCAGTTGAGTGACTTTCCACAGCCGGGAAGTCGTACCCTCACTGCAGATGACTACATCTATCAGATTAAACGTCTGGCTCACCCCGCAATTCACTCACCGATTTTTGGGTTAATGACAGAGTATATTGTTGGCCTTCAGGGGTTACGGGATCAGCTTAAAGAGGCTCGCAAGGAGAGTCCTGAACAGTGGCTTGACCTGCGAAAATTCCCTCTGGAGGGGGTGGAACGGGTTGATGAACAGACTTATCGCATCAAAATCAAAGGGAAATACCCGCAATTTCTCTATTGGCTGGCGATGCCATTCTTTGCTCCGATGCCGTGGGAGGTCGAGCAGTTTTATGAAAGGCCGCAATTAAAACAGAAGAACATTACGCTGGACTGGTACCCGGTAGGGACAGGCCCCTTTATGCTCACAGTCAATAACCCCAATCGAAAAATGGTGCTGGAGCGTAACCCCAATTACCATGCGGACTTCTACCCGAACGAAGGTGAGGCGACTGATCAGGCACAGGGGTTGCTGGAAGATGCCGGTCAACCCATTCCGTTCCTGGACCGTATAGAGTTCAGTCTTGAGAAAGAGACCATTCCGTACTGGAACAAGTTTCTCCAAGGCTATTATGATGCCTCGGGCATTAGTTCAGACAGCTTTGATCAGGCCGTTCAACTCTCCGGCAGTGGTGAGGCGCAACTGACCCCCGAAATGGAACAACAGGGGATGCGCCTGCAGACCTCGGTCTCTACCTCAATCTACTACATGGGGTTTAATATGGCAGATCCTGTGGTTGGTGGGACGAGTGAACGGGCACGCAAGCTGCGTCAGGCTATCTCAATTGTGGTTGATTACGAAGAGTACATCTCAATCTTTGCCAATGGGCGGGGTATACCGGCACAAGGGCCGTTACCCGCCGGGATATTTGGTCATCAAGCCGGAGAAGCGGGGATTAATCCAACCGTCTACCGTTGGCAGCAGGGTAAACCGGTGCGGCGCTCTATTGATGAAGCAAAGGCGCTGCTGGTTGACGCGGGTTACCCCAATGGACGAGATGCCGAGAGTGGTAAACCGCTCACCCTCTATTTTGATGTGACCGCCAGTGGACCTGACGATAAGGCAAGGATGGATTGGTACCGTAAACAGTTTGAGAAGATTGATCTGCAACTGGTGATCCGTAATACCGACTACAATCGCTTTCAGGACAAAATGCTCAATGGGAGTGCGCAGATCTTTCTCTGGGGGTGGAATGCAGACTATCCCGATCCAGAGAACTTCCTTTTTCTGCTCTATGGTCCCAACGCCAAGATGGAAAAGAATGGAGAGAACGCCGCCAACTACAGCAACCCTGAGTTTGATCGACTGTTTGAGCAGATGAAGAATATGGAGAATAGCCCCGAACGACAGCAGGTAATCCATCAGATTATGGCAATCTTGCAGGATGATGCACCATGGCTCTGGGGATTCCATCCCAAGAATTTTGGTCTTTACCACCGCTGGTACCGTAATACCAAACCTAACCTGATGGCGAACAATACCCTCAAATACGCGCGGCTAGATCCTGTGGAGCGTAACAAAATGAGAAAAGAGTGGAACGACCCAGTGCTGTGGCCACTGTGGGGAGGAGGACTATTGATGATGGCGCTGGTGGTGCCGGCATGGCTGGGAATTCGTCGTAAAGAGCGGCAGTCGTTGCGGGTAGAGGTGAAGTAGGATGCTGAACTATATCCTGCGCCGTATCCTCTATGCCATCCCGATTCTGGTGGGGGTTAATCTGATCACCTTCTTCCTCTTCTTTGTGGTCAATACCCCGGATGATATGGCACGGATGCAGCTGGGAATGAAGCATGTCACTCCAGAGGCGATTGATAACTGGAAGCAGGAGCGGGGTTATGATCGTCCGCTGTTTTGGAATGATGCTGCCGCTGGTGCAGGGCAGGCGACAGAAACCCTGCTCTACAGCGAATCGACCAAGCTGTTCCGCTTCGATTTCGGGGTGGCCGACGATGGACGTGATATCGGAGGTGATATCCGTGAACGTATGGGACCCAGTCTGGCCATTGCGGTACCCACTTTTATCCTCGGGCTGATGGCCAATATCACCTTTGCTCTGTTGATGGTCTTTTTTCGTGCCACCTACCTTGAACTCTCCGGCGTGGTGTTAACGGTTGTATTGATGTCGATCTCCGGCCTCTTCTACATCATTGGAGGACAATTTGTGGTGGGTAAACTGATGCACCTGGTGCCGATCTCCGGCTACGAGAGTGGGTTGGATGCCTTCCGGTTTGTACTTTTGCCGGTGGCGATTGGGGTGATCTCCGGTATCGGTTCCGGAGTACGCTGGTATCGCACTATTTTTCTGGAAGAGATGGGGAAGGATTATGTACGTACGGCCCGTGCCAAGGGGCTACCCGAAGGACGGGTGCTGTTCCACCATGTGCTGCGTAACGCAATGATCCCCATTCTGACCGGGGCTGTGGTGGTACTGCCATTGCTGTTTATGGGGAGTTTGATTACTGAATCCTTTTTCGGGATTCCCGGTCTGGGAAGCTACACCATTGAGGCGATCAATGCACAGGACTTTGCCATTGTACGGGCGATGGTCTTTCTGGGGGCAGTACTCTATATCATAGGGCTGCTTTTGACCGACCTCTCTTATACCTTGGTAGATCCCAGGGTGAGGCTCTCATGAGTGCTCTCTATGCATTAGTGGGTGCCAAGCCACTCTTTCTCTGGACTGATCTGTTGATCTGGTTACTTGTAGCCGTGATTCTGTTTGGTGTCTCCTATACCCGCAAACGTCCCCACCTGTTGGCACCGTGGCATCGGGTGGCACGCAGTCGTTTGGCCATGGGGTCTTTGGTGGTGCTACTGGTCTATGTGGTGATTGGCCTGCTTGACTCAATCCACTATCGTCCTGCACTGGAACAGAGTGAACCGGGTGATGAGATCCACTATGCAGTTGAGGCACGTACAGTGCTTGATTGGTTAGTCGGTGACCTGCGTGAAGCGAGCGAGAAGAGCTACTCCGCACCGATGGCGACACACCTCTATAGTCGTGAAAATGTAGAAGGAGAGCAAGGTGTTACGCAGCGAGACTATCCTCGTCTGAAATATGGGGGCAACCACCTGCAAGATCCGCAGCAGCGTAGTGGCGATATTACCCAATCTCTGTTGTTGGGTAGTGTGCAGGGGCTGTTGCTCTGGTCGTTAATTGTGCTGATGTTGGTGCTCTGGCTACGGTATCGAAAAGGCGGTTCGCCGCTCCAACGGATCGTCACTCTGCTGCGTGGTCATGCAGATGTGAGTGAGAAGCAGCCTCTTCCCTGGCCAACGATCCTCTGGGTGACTGCGCTGGTTTCTGTGTTGTTGATGATGGCGATCCAGCTGGGGGTGAAATACCATATTCTCGGTACCGATAAAGTGGGACAGGATGTCTTTTATCAGGCAGTAAAGAGCATTCGTACCGGCTTGGTGATTGGTACCCTCACCACCTTGATCATGCTCCCTTTTGCAGTGATGTTGGGAATTATGGCGGGCTATTTCCGTGGCTGGATAGATGACCTGATCCAGTACACCTACACCACACTCAACTCAATCCCCGGCGTACTGTTGATCGCAGCTGCAATTTTGATGATTCAGGTCTATATTGATAATAATGCACTCCTATTTGAGACCACCGAAGAGCGCTCGGACCTGCGTTTGTTGTTCCTCTGTATTATCCTCGGGGTCACCAGCTGGACAGGTCTCTGCCGACTGCTACGTGGTGAAACTCTGAAACTGCGAGAGATGGACTACATTACCGCATCCCACGCCTTCGGAGTGAGTCATCTGCGCATTATTACCCGTCATATTCTGCCGAATGTAATGCATGTGGTATTGATCTCGGTCGTGCTCGACTTCAGTGGGCTGGTACTGGCTGAAGCGGTACTCTCCTATGTCGGGGTTGGGGTCGACCCCACTATGCATAGCTGGGGCAATATGATCAATGGGGCACGACTGGAGATGGCGCGCGAACCGGTGGTGTGGTGGACCTTGCTGGCCTCTTTCCTCTTTATGTTTGTATTGGTGTTGGCTGCAAACCTCTTTTCCGATGTGGTACGAGAGGCGTTTGATCCAAGAGTGCAGAGTCGGGGAGAGAGATTTTGAATGCAAAATCTGAAAACCGATCGATGCAAGGTGGAGCAACATCGCAAAGTGGAGCAACAAACTTGACTCAATCTCCACTGTTGAGAATAGAAAATCTGCAGGTCTGGCTATCGAGTCGACAACAGACGGTTCGTGCAGTAGATGGCATCTCGTTACAGATAGAGCGTGGTGAGACCTTTGCGCTGCTTGGTGAGTCGGGGTGTGGTAAATCGATGACCGCACTCTCCATTATGCAACTGCTGCCCGAAGTTGCTCTTAAACGGGCCAGTGGTGAGATATTGCTGGAAGGGGAGTCACTGCTAGACCTCTCGGAGCGACAGATGCGTAATGTGCGCGGTGGCCGGATTGCAATGATCTTTCAGGAACCGATGACCTCACTCAATCCGGTGATGACGATTGGAGAACAGGTGGGAGAGGTGCTCCGACATCACCAGAAATTGCGCGCAAAGGCAGAGCAGCAACAGGCGATTCAGTTGCTGGAGGATGTAGGGTTGCCTAACCCGCAACAGCGCATTCACGACTATCCTCATCAGCTCTCGGGTGGAATGAAACAGCGGGTGATGATTGCCATTGCATTGGCTGGTGAACCCGATCTGCTGATTGCCGACGAGCCCACAACAGCACTCGATGTCACCATACAGGCGCAGATTTTGGATCTGCTGCGTCAGCTGCAGCTGCAGCGAGGAATGGCCATTTTGCTGATTACCCACGATTTAGGGGTAGTGGCGGAGATGGCAGACCATGTGGGCGTGATGTATGCTGGTCAACTAATTGAGAGTGCAACGCGTGAACAGCTCTTTACCTGCCCGGCTCACCCCTATACCCGACGGCTTTTTGATGCACTGCCAGACCGTAGTAAAAGAGATCAGCCTCTGACAGTGCTTCATGGTGTGGTACCTGCGCTGACCACAGCCTTTAAAGGGTGCCGCTTTGAGAGTCGATGTGATCAGGGGTGGGGGCTGTGTCAGCAGATAGAGTCTGAATGGTATCGCGCGAGTAGTGGTCAGCAGGTGCGCTGTCATCAGTTGAATCCTGAAATCAAGCAACCTATTCCAGATCAAATACCTGCAGAAACGGTATCAGTTCTGAGCGAGGTTGCAGCAGGAGGGGAGGAGTTATTAACAATTGAGAAACTCAAAGTTCACTTTCCGATCCATAAAGGGTTCTTTCACCGAACGGTTGGGCAGGTCAAAGCAGTTGATGGCGTTGACCTCACGATAGCCAGAGGCAAGACAGTGGCACTGGTGGGGGAGTCGGGCTGTGGAAAGACCACCGTGGGCAAAACCATATTACGCCTGCAAGAGTCTACAGCAGGCTCGATCCGGTTTTCTGGTGAAGAGCTGACAGCGTTACAAGGTAAGGCGCTGCATAAAGTGCGTTCACATCTGCAGATGATCTTTCAGGACCCTTACTCTTCCATGAACCCCCGGATGATGGTGGGAGATATTATCGGGGAGGGGATGGATGCCCTGGGAGAGATAACCCCCGTGAATAAGCGCTCAAATAAGTCCTTAGAAAGATCCTCTGTTGAGCCACGACAGCAACGTATTGAATCACTGCTGGAACAGGTGGGTTTAAGCCCCGATATGGTCAACCGTTATCCGCATGAATTCTCAGGAGGGCAGCGTCAGCGCATTGCGATTGCCCGAGCCCTGGCAGTCAATCCGCAACTGATCATCTGTGACGAACCAACCAGCGCACTGGACGTTTCGGTACAGGCGCAAATACTCAATCTGCTGCGCAAGCTACAACAGCAGCAGAATCTCTCCTACCTTTTTATTACCCACAATTTATCCGTAGTCTCCTGGTTTGCACAAGAGGTAGCCGTGATGTACCTCGGAAAGATTGTGGAGTATGGGACGGTAGAGGAGGTGATGGCAGCTCCAAAACACCCCTATACGCAGGCGCTACTCTCGGCAGTGCCAACAGTTGATCCTGAGAGTCAAAGGGCGGTTATTCGGCTGGAGGGGGATCAGGGATCTGCAATTGATCCCCCTTCAGGATGTCCATTTCATCCACGCTGTCCGCAGGCAGCGTCACAGTGTGGTCAGAAGGTTCCAGAACAGAGGTGGGTTAGTGAGACCCATCATCTCTCCTGTCTATTGGTTGAATAGAGGCTTGTTAAGGTGTCTTTGAACTAATCTTCGACTTTGGAACCGGCAATACCCGCCTTCATCTTCAGCATACCGCGATAGATCATAGGAAACTCCTCAACAACAGATTTCTGCACAGTCTCCCGTTGCAGTAACTGATTGCTCCATGCAGAGACCCTAGAGAGGCCATCCAGTGTAGAGATACCGGCAAGATTATTAAGCAGATTGAGTCGCATAAAGAGGGGGGCAAAGGCGGCATCGACCAGTGAGAACTTCTCTCCACTAAAGAGAGGTCCAGCGGACAGAATAGACTCTATCTTCTCCAGTCGACTTTTCATGGTCTCAACTGCCTCATCAAAGGCCTCTTGATCATCCGTAGTATTCAGGGTGTAGATGGTCTCTAGACAGGAGGAGGCAAACTCAATCCAGCCACGGTGTTTCGCGCGAATCAAAGCATCGTCAGGGTGAAGACTGCCGCTGGTGGTCTCGTTGATATACTCACTGATTACAGCAGACTCAAATAGTACCTCATTATCCACCTTGAGCAGCGGAACCTTACCCAGAGGAGAGATCTCCTTGAACCAATCAGGAGGGTCCATGATATCAATATAGGTGATTGTATAGGGAAGCTGTTTCTCCTTAAGCGCAATGACCGCACGCTGTACATAAGGACAGAGTTTGAAGCTGACCAGTTCAAGATTCATAAATGACTCCTCACAAAATTGTTAACCAGAAATGGTCATTGTAAACCAAAGCTGGAAGAAATAATCTGCTACAGGAGGTTGACTCAGATGATTCTCCCTTTATAATACGCCGCCTATGCGCCCGTAGCTCAGCTGGATAGAGTACTTGGCTACGAACCAGGCGGTCACACGTTCGAATCGTGTCGGGCGCGCCATATAAGTCAAAGGCTTAGCAGAGTTTCTCTGTTAGGCCTTTTTCATTTTTAGTGCTTTCTCAATTTTTACCCCCACTTTTACCCCCACCTTCGGGATGGCTAGTAATTTGGAAGGGTGTTACAGAAAATCCTCAAACCGCTCCCCCATAATTCCCAGCTTCGCAGATATCCCCGCCAGTGATTGCTGAACCAAAGCATCATGTTCGGCTTTTAGGCGATAGAAGGTCTTCCAGTGCATTCCCTTGGGTTTGCCTCCACTCCAGTTGAGAATACCGGGCTCCCAGCCTAAACGGTCTCTAATCCTGTCTGCTTTGCGTGTTGCCCTGTCATATCCAACCTCTCTCTGACTGGGATAGGCCAGTTGGTGGCAGTGGCGGCAGGCAAATATACTGCCACTATAGAGAAGTGCTACCCGCCTTCCACATCCTCGGGCAGGGCAGATAAACCAAGGCCTCTGGCCACCAAAGGCACAATCACTCCAGTTTAGTTCGACGGGATAGTGTCTATCCTGCCACTCTTCGCTACCACTTCGATGACGGTATTTGAGTACAATCTGATCACTCTCCGTTCGGATCTGGATAGATGATGTAACCTCGCCATTGCGTGACCACTGCCAACTATAGGATTGGTTCAATTTGAGCATTCCATCACGATGCAATCTGCGCACATCCAGTTTTCTGTGATCGTCGGTAGTATCTTTGGCACCGTAGTACCACTGCCTTCCACTTCCTAAACCGCCCATGTTGGATTCCTCCAGCTTTTTACCGAAATCATTTGGGAACTTGCACCTTTTGGATACGCATTATGGGTATTCATTAAACTCTCCAGAATGTTATGGAATAGGAACAAACTGTTCGCACTCTCTGAATGTGGTTCGCCATAGTCCGGCAATGTCCTCGACCTCTCCGCGTTGGCAGTGGCCCAGAAACGGATGGTCAATAGGATTGAAGTAATCACAGTCACCGCAACGAATCACAGTGGGGCGGGGGATTGAATGATGATTGATGCGGTTGATACACCATGGGCAGCTCAAAACCTCATCCTCCATCCATAACCAGATGGGACCACACTGTTTGCAGGTGGCCTTATAGATAAAGTGTTCGGGGATCTCCCCTCGTATCATCGCCTGGCGCTGCACCACGGCTCGGGCAAAGGCATCTAGTTCCTCGATGCTGAGCAATCCCTGATGCCATTGTTGGATCTCCTCAGCATCAAGGCCATCTCTGATCTCTATGGGAGAGATGGGGAGTTGAGCCGTGATGTGGGAAAGTACCTCCAAAAATTTGGAATCACCCTCCGCAGAATACGCACTATCCGCAATATCAGAGATGTGCTCGATTTTTGCAGGCAGAGGATCTTTGATGATAATGCCCGGCTCCTCCACTGAGCCTGCCAATAGTGAGCGCCAACTCATTGCCAGCGCTCCCGGATCTCCTGTCGCACAATCACGGTGGGGGATGGGGGTCTTCCGGGACCATGACTGACGGCTTCCAGTTCTAGTACATAACCGCGCTCTTCCAGTGCTTCAAGAGCGATACGGATATCCTTCATTCTTGGAAATCGGCCGCGTAGGGCATTAAACGCCTCACGAACGCTGAAGCGTTCCAACCGGCCACGCTCTATCCAATCCCACAGGTGGCGTGCGGCAGCAATGGTGGGATCGGCCCCCATCATATCCAGCGTGGCCAGACTATGGCGGGTGATCACCGCCATCATCTCCAACGCACTGCTCATGGTCTCTTGGGTGATATGTGCCTCCCACGGTTTACCATGTGCGTGTTTGATGCCATGCAGCACCCCAGCAATTCTTGCCGCAGCCCCCGGAGCCTTGCCCGCCCAGTCGGTGCAGTGTTCCATATCCCCGGCGGGTCTCATCTGAATCTCAATGGCATGGGCAAAATCATTCCACTCTGCCAATGCCTCTGGGGTCAGTTTGAGCAGATAGGGGTTCTCGTGGCCCTCGGCATCAATCTGTGGTTCCCAATTAAGCATGGCGTAGATCCCTGCAACATAGCTTGTCGTGATCCCCTCCGGTACCGGTGGTGCGTCGAGTTTGCGATAGCCTAATGGTGATGGTGGTAGTAGATAGAGAAAGCGTCCTAATAGGCCCCGTCCACGAAAGCCGGGCTTTGAGGCCAGACCGCGTAATACATCGGGTTGAGGACTCAGACCAATGCTGAGGCGTGGATAGTGAAGATAGACCGGTGGACGGCTACCCCGATCCACCCGTTCTGAATCCCCACTATGGGCCTTGAGGACCAGATCGAGATTGGGAATACCGCTGGAGTAGCGTCCCGAGAGCAGATCGAATACTCCACCCTCAGATGAGAGCCATGCCATACACTCACCATGCTCTGCCAACAGGCTTCCCAGTCGTTCTGGGGTAGCGTCTGAGGTCCAGATCTGGGGTGGTAAGGGGATGGTGGGAAGGCTCGCTTCCAGATCGGCGGCCTCTTGTGCCAACGCCTTCGATTTCCCCTCATCCTGTTCTTTGGCTGCCTTGTTGCGCTTATCCTTGGCCCGAGCCTCAATGGTCTTATATTCGCTGGTGATGCGCTGGATCTCAGCTTCCATCACCTCAGCCTGATCTCGTTCCCAGTGGACCAGTGGCTTTGTGGCAGCCGACTGCACCGCACTCTTACGATTGCCGGGTGGCAGTGCCGTTACCACCCATAGATTACACGGCTCAAAGTAACCCGGTTTCACCATAATATGCATTCGTCTTGCAGCAGCGGTAGCGCAGGTCACCAACACCATACCGGCAGCCAGTTCTGGTGGGGTCTCGGTGGTAACCGCCCATGCACGGGCATAGTCACCCGCCCAGGCGGGAAGGTGTTGCAGATCGAGCTGGGGTAGATTGGGGGTATCGAGTGGTACCAGATCGGGCCAATCCTCAATAGGTGCAGTTGCCCCGTGGAGTAGATCGCTATTCATGGCACATCCCTCCAGCTTGCCATACGGCAAGATCATTAAAGTCTGTGAGATGATCAGGATAACTATCGGGCCACTCTGGTAGCGCTAACAAAGCGCGGGCAGCCACAGCGGCAGCACGGGCCTTGGTAGTCCCTGGATTGCCTACAGTCTGACGGTCATCATCACCCGCGATGATAATCTCCGCATCAGGCAGACAGGCACGGGCCTGCATTGCCACAGCCATTAGGTTACCGGCATCGATAGCCGCCACCACAAAAGTATCAGGCTCTGCCTCAGCCAGTGTGCAACCGGTGGCCCACCCTTCACAGATGATGATGCGCTGCGCAGATTCTGCATAATCCGCAAAACTCGGCCAGCCGGTTAGGTTGTGCGTAAATTGCGCGTTCTGCGTAGCGGGGATAGGGATATAACATCCCTGCTTTCTGCCCCCAGAGAGTAACAACTTCTCCCCTGTCATGGTGATGAACTGCATGCTGGTCAGTTGACTGTTAAAGTCGATTACTGGCAGGGCAATAGAGCCTTTGTAGAATCCTGCACCGTGGGGCTGGATTTGCTTGGTTAACAGGTAGAGATAGTCAGCAGGGGTTGGGCGGCAGTGGCACCAGATCCGCTCCGCACGATCAGCCGCATGTTGGTGGCGTTGATGGGTCTCTTGCTGCATGCGCTTTCTGGCCCTCTCTACCTTAGCCTTGAGTGCTGCTCGCTCAGCATCGCTCAAGCTCTTCTCCCGTTGCGGATGCCAGTTCTCCATCAATCCGGTAGACCAGTCTCCAAAACAGCCCCCTTGGCCATCTTCAAACAGCAGACACCAGGCAGCACGGTTGCTGCGCCCCTTATCGTGTCCAGGGAAACGGTAGAATTTTCCCGGCTCAAGGTAGGGCGGTGGTTCCAGTCCGGTGGCATGGATGGCATCCAATAATGATGTGTGATTATTCATGGTGATCTGCACCCCGTTGTTCCAGCCATTCTGCTAATGCAAGCGGTAGCCAGCCCCACAGCGCCAGCGTGATAACAACTGCTTTGAGGCGGGAGATAGGGCTGATAAAATAGCCCCTGTATTTCGATGATTGAGGGGGCGACTGGTGGCAGCCGGTGCGCCCCTTGTTGTTTATAGTCATTGCTAATCCCTCCCCCTATTTTCCGACTCGGCTGGATTCGATTCTCTGCTCCAGCCATTCGTTGATCTCAGATTCGATCCAGCCCACGGCACGGGAGCCAAGAGAGATCGGTTTGGGGAAGGTACCCTCAGAGATACGCAGATAGATGGTGCTACGGGAGAGACCGGTGCGGTCTTTGACTGTGGGTAGTCTTAGGATGTTGTACATGTTGCTCAAACCTCTATAAATGATTTAGGAGTGTTCGAAGCAAATGTAGGTGTGCGAATTTGGCGAGACAAAGCCGCCAAAACTGTGTTTGTTTTAAATTAAAACAACAGGTTACAGAA
>JABGQL010000072.1 GCA_018648825.1 Gammaproteobacteria bacterium | reverse complement strand
TGGGAGAGATTCCCAACCTAAAATCTACCGCATCAGGATTCTGGTTTCGCATCACCTTGGGAAACCAAGAGGCGCGTAGCCTGTTGCGCTATCTGGCAATCACCTACCCCCACCTCGACAAGGTAGATATCTACCTGCTAGATCCCAAAAAGAGACAACTACTGCAGAGCTACCGCAGTGGTGATCGCCTCCCATTCAATAGTCGTCCATACGATCACCGCCACTTTATTTTCCCATTAACTCTCCCCGCCAACACGCCGTCTCAACTCTATATTCATATCGCCACACAGGGAAACATGACCTTCCCAACGGCACTCTGGGAGCCCTCCCATTTTGAGCAGCAGTCCCGTAAAGAGTATTTTACCAGCGCCCTCTACTACGGCATCCTGCTGGCAATGCTCCTCTACAACCTGGTGCTCCTGTTGAGCCTGCGAGACCGTAACTACCTCTACTACATTCTGTTTATGGTTGGCATGGGGCTAGCGCAAAGCTCATGGAGTGGGTATGCCTTTCAGCTCTTCTGGCCCAATCAGGTCTATTGGGGCAACATCTCCAATCTGGTTGGCTTCAATTTGGTCGGGCTCTTTGGCGCACTCTTTGCGCGCAGCTTCCTGCTGACACGGGACTATGCTCCACGGATGCACCGACTCTATTCAGCCTACATTCTGCTATTTATCACCAGCCTAGTCATCACGCTGATTGATTATCGAACCGCATGGATTCTCACCTCCATGCTGGGGGCCACTTTTTCACTCTCCGCCGTGCTAGGTGGCGTTATCGTGCTGCGTCGCGGTCTTATCTCGGCACGTTTTTTCCTGCTGGCCTGGACAATTTTGCTATTTGGCGCAGTGATGCTCGGCTTCAGAAATATTGGCCTCCTCCCCAGTAACTTTTTCACCATCAACGGAATGATGATTGGTAGCGCTCTGGAGATGATCCTGCTCTCACTCGCTCTAGCTGAACGCATCAACGACATGCGCCGCAGTAAAGAGCAAGCCGAGCTGGCTGATCAGGCAAAGAGCATATTTCTTGCCAATATGAGCCATGAGATCCGCACCCCAATGAATGGCATTATCGGCCTCAGCCATCTCGCTTTGAAGGAGCACGATCTCCCCCCTCAACTGCAAAATTATCTCGGTAAAATTCAGGAGTCCGCCGCCTCTCTGCTCAATATCATCAACGATATTCTGGATCTCTCTAAAATAGAGGCCGAACAGCTCAATATCGAATCTATCCCCTTCTCTCTGGATCAGGTTCTAAGACAGGTCTCCGATGTATCCCACTATAAAGCCGCCGAGAAACACCTCAAGCTCCACTTTAATATCGCTGAGGATGTCCCTAAAAACCTACTCGGCGACCCCACCCGCTTAAGGCAGGTCTTAGTTAACCTCACCAGCAATGCGATCAAATTCACCTCCCAAGGCGGGGTTACCCTCTCTGCGCAACTCCAACAGCAGACAGAGGATGGCATAGTCATTGATTTCTCCGTGCGTGATACGGGAATTGGCATTACCCAAGAGCAACAGAGAAGACTGTTCCGCCCGTTCTCACAGGCTGATAGCTCTACCACTCGGGAGTATGGTGGCACAGGGTTGGGGTTGGTCATCTCCAAGCAGCTGGTTGAGCGCATGGGAGGGCAGATTAGATTGAGGAGCAAACTGGGAACCGGCACCGTTTTCAACTTCTCCTTTCCTACACAGCCCGTCAGCGAAAGCCTGATCACCACAACCCCCCATACCTCTTCCACACACCAAGGGGTCACCTCAACAGAGGGGGGTTCACTAGAGGGAATGCAAATATTGGTTGTGGAGGACAACCCGATCAATCAGCTGGTGACCCAGTCCCTGCTTGAGGACCTGGGCATTAAGGCCACTGTGGTGGAGCACGGCGCGGCTGCCATAGCAGAAGTTCGGCAACACACTTTCGATCTGGTTTTGATGGATATTCAGATGCCTATTATGGATGGCTATGAGGCGACCCGTAAGATTCGCTCTCAACACTCAGCCTCGGCACTACCCATTATTGCGATGACTGCAAACGCAATGCGCGGAGATCGAGAGAAGGCGATGGAAGCGGGGATGAATGACTACCTAACCAAACCCATTGATGTTGACGCGCTGGAAAATACACTGCAGCACTGGGGTCAGAGAGAGCCGTCTCAACAAGCGAATCACGTTGCACCGGCTCCACAAGTGGCTCCTAGCCTGACCAAGGGTGATCCGTGGCCTACAGAGCTACCAGGACTCAATGTCACCGAGGGGGTCACCCGAATGGTGGGGAATCGCACCCTTTATCTTTCCGTACTGAAGAAATTTATCGACAGCAACAGCGCCTTCTCAAACAGTCTTGAGCAGACCTTGGTCGAGGGATCCCCTGAGCAAGTCAAGGCCGCACTCCACTCCTGTAAAGGGGCTGCAGCAAGCATTTCAGCAAACAGGCTGACCGAACAGCTACAGGAGCTTGAGTCTCAAGCCAGAGAACAGGGCAACATTTCCAAGCAGCAGAGGGACGCACTGCGCCAGAGTTTCGAAGAGGTTACCGCATCGATTACCCTGCTGATCCATTTAGACACTGACGGCCAAGAGTAAGGAGGGGGGAAAGCTCAAAAGGCTCAAAAAATAAAGCCCCACTTAGGTAAGGGAGGAGGGCCTAAGCGGGGCACTGTAATAATCACAACCATACAGTTACCCGATAAGACCCCGCTTTTTCAGATAAGTTCCGAGTTATTTTTATTACTCTTACACTCTGTTGCACTCTAAGGAGTGCTTTAAGGTACCTTTTAGTCTCTCAGGAGTAAAACTCCTAATATCAGGATAGAACTCTATAGAGAGCCTGTGCCTTCTCTGCACACTCAATACCCAGCTGAGTCAGATATCCCCCATCCGCTTGTGTGATGACACCTTTGTTATGCAATCTCTCGGAGGCCTCCGTTAGCCTCGGGTTTGCGCTGCTGTGGACCTTGATCCCCTCCTGCGTAGAGTTAAGGTCAAATTGCATCAGCACATTCAGCTCATCCAGCAGTTCTTCAGTGTATGTCATCTCTCTATCTCCCAAGCCATAGAATTATCTTGCCACAGAGTATACTCGCACGAGCCACTGAGCAACGCCTCTATCAGGTGAATTCTTCTGCAGCCTGCTATAGTTTCAGAAACCAACACTCAAAGCAGATAAATTATGGCACTCAAAGCATCCATCTATAAGGCAGAGTTGCAGATCTCCGACATGGATCGCAACTACTACCAGAGTCACCCCCTGACGATCGCCCGTCACCCCTCAGAGAATGAGGAGCGAATGATGGTGCGTCTACTGGCATTTATTCGACACGCGGATGAGAGACTCTCATTCACCAAAGGAATCAGCACCGATGATGAGCCTGACATCTGGCTGCTCTCTCTCAGTGGTGAGATAGAGTGCTGGATTGAGCTAGGACAGCCGGATGAGAAGCGCATTCGTAAAGCATGCGGCAGAGCCAGAGAGGTCTACATCTATCTATACAGCGGTCATGGCGCTGAGATCTGGTGGGAGCAGATGGCCCAGAAGTTGTCCTCCATCAACAACCTCCATATCTACAACCTTCCCGCTAACCAGCGTGAGCAGCTCTCCCAAATGGTTCAGAAAAATATGGCACTACAAGCGACCATTCAAGATGAGGAGATCTGGTTATCCAGTGGCGAGTTGAGTGCAACCATTAATCTACAGTGCTGGAAAGAGTAATCAGAGAGGGCATCACCCATTTTTAGTGCGCATCATCCCAGTTCAGGCCAGTACCCACATCCACAATCAGCGGCACATCCAGCGCTGCTGCAGCCTCCATCTCAGTACGTACCAGTGCGGTCAATGATGCCAAGTCATTCTCAGCCACCTCAAACACCAGCTCATCGTGCACCTGCATAATCATCATCACATCCAGCTCATTGGCTACCAATTTTTGATCAACAGTGATCATTGCCCGCTTGATGATGTCGGCTGCGGTACCCTGCATCGGCGCATTAATCGCTGTGCGCTCGGCATACTGTCGGCGCTGCCCATTACGGGAGTTGATCTCTGGCAGGTAGAGTCTGCGCCCAAATAGCGTCTCCACATAGCCTTGTTGACGCGCCTGCTCCTGCGTCTCCTCCATGTACTGTTTTACACCCGGATAGCGATCAAAGTAGAGGTCAACATAGGTCTGCGCCACGTTGCGCGTGGTATCGAGCTGTTTGGCAAGACCAAAGGCCGACATCCCATAGATCAAGCCAAAGTTGATCGCCTTGGCGCTACGGCGCTGATCGGTGGTAACCGCATCCGGCTCAAGATCAAACACCTCTGCTGCGGTGGCACGATGAACATCAGCTCCACTGCGAAACGCCTCCACCAACCCCTTATCAGCGGAGAGGTGCGCCATGATACGCAACTCAATCTGTGAGTAGTCGGCCGCCAGCAGCACTTTACCCGAATCCGCGATAAAGGCCTGACGAATACGCCGCCCCTCTTCACTGCGCACCGGAATATTCTGTAGATTAGGGTCCGAGGAGGAGAGCCGCCCAGTCACCGCCACCGCCTGATGGTAGGAGGTGTGGATACGCCCTGTACGAGGGTTGATCTCCTTCGGCAGCTTGTCGGTATAGGTCGACTTGAGCTTGCTCATGCTGCGGTGTTCAAGGATCAACTGCGGCAGCCGGTAATCCTGCGCCAACTCCTGCAACACCGCCTCAGCGGTTGATGGCTGCCCCTTTGGGGTCTTCTTCAAAATAGGCAGCCCCTGCTTCTCATAGAGAATCTCTTGAATCTGCTTCGGTGAGGCGAGATTAAACGGGTCGCCAGCCTCAGCGAAGGCCTCTTTCTGGATCGCATCAATCTTCACCGCCAGCTCTTGGCTCTGCTGTTGCAACATCGATACATCTACTTTGACACCGTTACGCTCGATACGCCCCAGCACCTCCAGCAGCGGCATCTCTACATCGCGCAAGAGCTGCTCCCGCTCAGGCTCTTCCAGCAGTCTAGGCCAGAGGGTCTGATGCAGTCGCAAGGTCACTTCGGCATCCTCTGCCGCATAGGGGGCTGCTTGATCGATCGGCACCTCATCAAAACGGAGCTGCTTCTTACCCTTGCCTGCGACCTCTTCATAGGAGATGTTTTTATGACCCAGATATTTGAGCGCCAGTGAATCCATGTCGTGACGGGTAGCGGTACTATCTATGACGTAGGACTCCAGCATGGTGTCATACTCGATACCCTGTAGCTGGATGCCGTGGTTGGCAAAAATAGTGGCATCATATTTTAGGTTCTGCCCCACCTTTTTCTGCGCTGCATCCTCAAGTAGCGGGCGCAGCTGCTCCAGCGCCGCCTCACGATTGAGTTGTGGGGGTGACTCCAGATCCTGATGGGCCAAGGGAAGGTAGGCTGCACGACCTGCATGGATCGCAAAAGAGATCCCCACCAGCTCCGCCTCCATCGCCCGCAAGCTGGTGGTCTCGGTATCAATGGCGAAGAGTTCAGACTGCTTGAGCTCATCAATCCAGCCATCCAACTGCTGTTGAGTGAAGATCGTCTCCACCTCCAGTGGTTGCAACTTATCAGCGGCCACCTCCTCCGCCTCAGACTCCTCACCCAGCAGGTCAGAGAGCCAGCGCTTAAACTCCATATCCCGATAGAGCTGCTGTAGCTTCTCCCAGTCTGGTTCAGTCGGCAGCAGCTCACCCACCTTCTGCTCCAGCTCCAGACTACAGCGGATGGTAACCAGATCCTTCGACAGCGGCAGATGCTCCAGCGCACCACGCAGGTGCTCCCCCACCTTGCCCCCCACCTCATCGGCGCGGGCCATAATCTCATCCAGCGAACCAAACTTATCCAACCACTTCACTGCGGTCTTTGGCCCCACCTTGGGAACCCCAGGCACATTATCGGAGGTGTCTCCCACCAGCGTTAGATAGTCGATGATCTGCTCCGGCTTAACCCCAAACTTCTCCACCACCCCCTCTGGCCCCATGATGGATTGATTCATGGTATTGATCAGTGTCACCTGCGCATTGACCAGCTGCGCCATATCCTTATCTCCGGTAGAGATCAGCACCGACACCTGCTGCTCGGTCGCCTGCTGCGCCAAGGTACCAATAACATCATCTGCCTCCACCCCGGCATGGACAATCATTGGAATCCCCATCGCCTCAATAATTTCATGGAGCGGTGCGATCTGGCTACGCAGATCCTCCGGCATCGGCGGGCGATTGGCCTTGTACTCGGGATAGAGATCATTACGGAAGGTCTTCCCCTTGGCATCAAACACCATTGCCACCTGCTGTGGTTGATACTCATCCAACAGGCTCTTAAGCATATTCACCACCCCATAGACCGCCCCCGTGGGCTGCCCCTTGGAGTTGGTGAGCGGCGGCATGGCATGAAAGGCACGAAACAGATAGGAGGAGCCATCCACGAGAATCAATTGCGGTTTTTGTGTCATCGTCATCAGAGGGGGGAAGTTTGAGTGAATTTGTCGTATTATCTTATCAGGAAGAGAGATAATTATTTGGAATCCAGACCATGAAACGCGCACTACTACCTCTGCTACTGATTTCCCCACTGGCAATGGCACAACCTCAGATTGAGGCACCGATGCCTCCAGCCATGATGTCAATTCAGCCCCCAGAGATTCCCAAGGCAAAATCGCTGAAAGAGGAGTTGAACCGCACTCCCGCTGTTCCTTCGACAAACCGCAACAGAGCGGGTTACTCGATGGGTACACAAGGGGGACGCGCCTACCTGGAACCACGCCAAGACGACCTTCACCCCGACATGATGACACCACAGTGGGAGCTATTTAACTGGAAAAATTCTGACAGCCAACGCTAATGTCGGTCTACACCACCATCAGTGAGGAGGAGCTGACCTCCTTTCTCAGCCACTACCGCGTCGGCACGCTGCGCGCCTTTGCCGGAATTCAGGCGGGTATTGAGAACACCAACTACTTTGTCACCACCAGTGAAGGGGAGTTTGTACTCACCATTTTTGAACAGTTGCAGTGGGAAGAGCTCCCCTATTTCCTCGATATCATGGCCTTTCTGGCCGAGCATGAGGTACCCAGCGCTCACCCCATTGCTGATCAAAAAGGGGACTATCTGCGCCACCTGAAAGAGAAGCCTGCTGCACTGGTTCAACGCCTGAGCGGCGGCGGTGTGGATCACCCCAACCCTATTCAGTGTGCCGAACTGGGAGAGGCGCTAGGGCGTATGCATGCCATGGCTCACAATTTCAGCGGTCAACGCAGCAATCCACGCGGGATTGGCTGGTGCCAGAACTCCATTCAGCAGCTGGGCACAAAGCTGGATGCCGATGAGCAGACAACACTGGCCGATGAGCTGGCATTCCAGAACAGTAGCAAACGGGAGGCACTACCTCAGGGGGTGATTCACGCCGACCTGTTCCGTGACAACGCCCTGTTTGTTGAGAACCATTTGACCGGAATTATCGACTTCTATTACGCCTGTAATGATGCCCTGCTCTACGATGTAGCGGTAACCGTAAATGATTGGTGTGTGGATAGCGACGGCTCGATTAACCAAGAGCGCTATCAAGCCCTGCTGGAGCAGTACCACCAACAGCGCCCCTTCAGCGAAGCAGAGCAGCAGGCATGGCCCGCCATGTTACGGGCTGCCGCACTGCGCTTCTGGCTCTCCCGGCTACTGGACCTCCACTTTCCACGCCCCGGAGAGATGACCCATATTAAAGACCCGAAGGCGTTCCGAAACATTCTACTTTGGCACCGGGAAAACCCGCTCCCTTTATAAGCCATGCGAATCTATATGCAAACCCCTCCGCTAAGCGGAGTTCCTCTGCGCTTCTTCCAGATCCAGATTCAGGAAGATATGATCGATGGCTGGACACTGATTCGTGAATCCGGCACTCAGGGGGCTCGCAGCAGTACATTGAAGAAAGTCCACTACGAGTGCCGTGAAGATGCCGAGGAGGCACTCTTCGCTCTACGTGACCGACAGATACATAAGGGATTTAAAACAACCTTTGCGACGGGGATGTCTCCCACTGATTCGTAACGGATTTTTCAGCGCAATTGACCTACGCCAATTGCAATCAAGCGTTCTCTAGAATACAATCAACTCTCTTCGAATATTGGGGTTGGGATCTGAGATATGAAAAAAACAGTTATAAATCGAGTCATTGCATCTATTCTTCTGCTCTCTTCTGCACATGTTGCAGTGGCAGACACAGAGCTTGGTGGAGAGTTCGTAGTTGCAAAAAGTAGCCGAGTCGGTGCTTCCGTCTCCTTGGGCGGCACCATCATCCCGCATCGTGAGGTCAATTTGGTCGCCAAGATGCCGGGAGATGTTCTCTTTATCGCCGGCGAAGAGGGAGACTCCTTCAGCAAGGGGGACCGACTCGCCAGTCAAGATGTCGATGCGATGATGGCCAAACGGGATCAGGCTGAAGCACAGCTTGCCAGCGCCGATGCCGGTATTCGCAACGCTCAGATGCAGCTGCGTAATGAGGTGGAAAACCCCAACTCACAGCCTAACGCCATGATGGGCGGCCTGCCCAGCATGATGACCATGTTCTCTAACCCGATGCGTAATATGAGTGGACGCGGAGACTCGGATACTCAGCGCCAGACCAATCTCTACGGTATGAATGTACAGGTTGAGACCGCCACCAATGCTTACAATCAGGCAGCCGCAGCGATTCGTGAACTGGATGAGAATATCGATCAGGCCACCATTATCGCCCCATTTGATGGGGTAATTCTGCGCAAGATGGTAGAGGTGGGGCAGCCTGCACAACCGGGCGTTCCCCTGTTCCTGTTTGGTGATACCAGCTCTCTACAGATTCGTGCAGAGGTACCGGCCCGTCTGGTACGTGGTCTACAAAAGGGGATGGAGCTGAGTGCTCGTCTTGACCACAACAATCAATCGACCCCCATCACTGTGTCTCGCATCTTCCCGATGGCCGATATGATGGGACACACCGTTACCGTTAAATTTGATCTGCCAGCCAATGCACCGGCTGCACCCGGGATGTACACCGAGGTGATGATTCCTGATACCAGTTCCAGCGATAACGAGCTGGTCACTGTACCGCGCACAGCCATCGTCTGGCGTGGCAGCCTCCCTGCGTTGTTTGTTCAACGTGAGGACGGCTCTATGGAGATGCGTCTGGTGCGTGTCGGTGATGATGCCGACAACGGCTGGGCGAGCGTACTCTCTGGCGTTCATGCTGGTGAGCGAGTGCTAGCGCACCCCTCATCAACCACCACCTCCAAACGATAACCGTAGCAACCCCTTCAGCCACTACGGTTGGCTGAAGGGTTACGGTTCAAAATACTCCAACACAAGAATAAATAAAATATGACTGACGAGAACAAGCCCACGGACGCAGAGGAGCGTCCACAGGAGTCCAGCCCAGAACAAAATAATCATGAACAAGATAGTCATGAGCAAGATAATCATGGGCGGGACCAACTACCAACACAGGTAGAGATCAAGGATATCCCTGAGCAGGTCTTTCAAAAAGCGACCCACAAAGAGGTCGAGCTCGGTTTTGCCGGACGACTGGCTGACTCCTTTATCCACTCCCCGCTCTCCCCACTGCTGTTTATTGCGATGATGGCGGTCGGTATCTGGGGCTTAATCGCCACCCCACGTCAAGAAGACCCACAGATCTCAGTACCGATGATCGACATCTTCTTCCCCGCACCTGGGCTCTCCTCCGGTGAGGTCGCCAATCAGGTGATTGACCCCTTTGAGCGTGTACTGAGTGAGATCCCCGGCCTCAAGCATATCTACTCCGCCAGTGATCGAGAGTACGGCATCATCACCCTGCAGTTTAAGGTTGGTGAACCGATGGGCCCCTCTATTCTACAGACCCACAGCAAAATTCAGTCTAATCTCAATCTGTTGCCGAAAGGGATCAAGCCCCCACAGGTGAAGCCTAAAGAGGTCGATGATGTCCCCTCCGTCACCCTCACCTTGTGGTCGGAAGAGGTCGATGACGAGCAGCTGCGCACCTTGGGTGTCAGCGTACTGCAACATTTGAAGCAGCTACCACACACAGGCGTTGGCTTTGTCACCGGCGGCCGTAGTCGTCAGGTACGGGTCGAGATCTTGCCAGAGCGTCTGGCTGGTTTTGGGGTCAGCCCCGGACAGATTGTTCACGCCATCCAGACTGCCAATACTGGCCATACGGTCGGTACCATTGAGATGCAGGACAAGTTCTTCTTCGTTGAATCAGGCGGCTTCCTTGCCAAAGTAGAAGAGGTAGAGGCACTGGTAGTCGGTCAACACCGCGGCACCCCTGTATTCTTACGCGATGTAGCCAAGGTCGTCGAAGGACCACAGGAGACCAAACAGATGGTCACCTACTCCACAGGCATGGCCAGCACACATGAGAAGCCTGTAAAAGATGCCGCTGCGGTCACCATCGCACTGGCAAAACAGCGCGGCTCCAATGGCGTATCGGTGGTCAACAGCATTCTCGACGAGGTGGACAACAACCTCAAAGGCTATCTGATCCCTGATAACGTTCATGTAGAAGTGACCCGTAACTACGGTGAGAGCGCCAACAATAAGGTCAATGATCTACTGTTCAAACTGTTTGTTGCCACTGGTGCTGTGACCTTCTTGGTCTGGCTCAGCCTCGGCATCAAGCCCTCTATCGTGGTGCTATTGACCATTCCAGTGGTACTGGTCGGCACCGTGTTCGTCTCTATGTTGATGGGCTACACCATCGACCGTGTGAGCCTGTTTGCACTGATCTTCTCCATCGGTTTCTTGGTTGATAACGCCATTGTAATCGTCGAGAACATCTACCGTCGCTGGCTGATGGCGGGCACCATGGATACCCGCACCGCCGTCGATGCAGTGCGTGAGGTGGGCAACCCCACCGTACTCGCCACCTACACCGTGGTTGCAGCACTGATCCCCATGGGCTTCGTCTCCGGAATGATGGGGCCTTATATGGAGCCTATTCCTGCGCTCGGTTCGGTTGCGATGATTCTTTCACTATTTGCGGCACTGATCTTTGCTCCATGGCTGGCGATGCGTATTGTCCCCAGCATGGAGAAACTGCATGAGATGGAGGCACGTGATGAGAAGATCGATGCCAAGCTGGATGTCTTCTTCCGCAAGGTTATCACCACCTTGGTCGACCAACCGGTTAAGGGGTGGAGCTTCCTGTTTGGATTGATCCTCAGCTTCTTTGCAGCCATGTACCTGTTCTACAACACCGCTGTGCCGGTGAAGATGTTGCCCTTCGATAACAAGGCCAACTTCAGCGTGGTGATCGACATGCCAGATGGTACCGCACTCCCAACAACGGCCAACTTTACCCGCCGTATCTCGGAGCAGTTGTCGGATGTCGAAGAGATTGTCGCTAGCCAGAACTATATCGGTGCTGCGCAGCCATTCGACTTCAATGGTCTGGTACGTCACTACTACCTGCGTCAGTTCCCATGGCAGGCTGAGATCGCCATCCAGTTGACCGATAAGGGCACCCGTGATCGCACCAGCCATCAGATCGCCAGTGCGGTACGTGATCGTCTACAACCAATTGCCGAAGCCGAAGGGATCGCTATCACCGTAGTAGAGATGCCACCCGGCCCTCCTGTACTACAGACCGTTGTGGCTGAGATTCATGGCCCCGATGCAGAGACTCGCCGCCAGGTTGCTGATGACCTGACCCAGATCTTCCGTGAGTCTGGCATCATCTCTGATGTCGATAACCTGATGCGCAGCTCAATGGAGACTTGGCGTTTCCAGATCAACCGCGAAAAGGCGTCACGTCAGGGAATCTCGGTAGAGACCATCAACCAACATCTTGCAATGGTGATGGGTGAGTTTGAGGCGGCGACCATCTTCCAGTCGCTGATTCTGGAACCCACCTATATCGTGTTGACCATCCCCATCGAGAAGCGCTCACACCTCCACCGCATCGGCGACCTGCCGGTAATGACGATGGATCAGCGCACCATCCCACTCTCGGAGCTGGGCGAGTTCGTTAAGGTACAGAGAGACCCAATTATCTTCCACAAAGATCTGCGCTCCGTAGAGTTTGTGGTCGGTGATGCGGTAGGCCGTCTCGGAGCCCCTATCTACGCTATGCTGGATGTAGAGAAGATCCTCGCAGAGAAGGGATATGTCACCCCAGATGGTGTCAGCCTGCGTAGCGGTGAGTACACCGGAGCACCTGCCAACGATAAGCAGAGTGGTTTTGAGTGGGGCGGTGAGTGGACCGTCACATACGAAACCTTCCGTGATATGGGTATCGCCTTTGGTGTCGCACTGGTCGGTATCTATATGCTGGTGGTGTGGGCATTCGGTAACTTTGTGATCCCTGCGATCATCATGTCACCGATTCCGCTAACCCTGCTGGGTATCGTACCGGGTCACTGGCTGCTGGGTGCAGAGTTTACCGCCACCTCGATGATCGGCTGGATTGCTCTGGCCGGCATCATTGTGCGCAACTCCATCCTGATGGTGGACTTCACCATGCACTCCTTCCGCACCGGAACGCCATTGATGGAGGCGGTGATTCTCTCTGCCAAATCCAGAACCCGCCCAATCTTGATCACAGCATTGGCGCTGGTACTGGGTTCCGCAGTCATCCTGCTCGATCCTATCTTCCAAGGGATGGCGGTATCACTGCTATTTGGTGTCTTCCTCTCTACCCTGCTAACCCTGATCGTCATCCCACTAGGCTGCATCAGTGCAGGAGAAAAGGTCTTTATGGAGGCACAGGATCTGGAGGAGAACCTAGAGGAGAGTAAAACCTAAGGGTTGATCCAACCCGCCACACAAAGGGCGCTGAGAGAGATCTTAGCGCCCTTTTTCAATTTTGTTGGTTAAAGGTACCTCCAAAAATAGTAATTTTTCTGTGAGTGCAAGAAAGCACCGCACGGAGAACCGCGAGAGACCGTGCAGCTCTACCATCACCACTATTAAGTTTCCCTATTCTCATTATCCGTATTCTGACATTGATACTTTAATGATTATTGTCAAAATACACCTCTGCTCAAGTCTAACGATTGATGCAGCACTATCACACTTAATCTTTCATTAAAAACGGAGAAACAGATGACAACAGTCACTCTTCAAGGTAACCCCTTCGCTATCGACGGTACACTTCCCGCTGTGGATTCAGCCGCGCCTGAACTAACTCTGACCAATGGTGATCTGGCAGATGTGACACTGGCTGACTTTGCTGGCAAACGCAAAGTACTGAATATTGTACCCAGCCTTGACACCCCCACCTGTGCTACCTCAACACGCAAATTCAATGAGTCCGCTGCTAGCCTTGATAACGCCGTTGTACTGGTAGTCTCTGCTGACCTGCCTTTTGCAGCAGGGCGCTTTTGCACAACAGAGGGGCTGGATAACGTAGTTCACCTCTCCACTTTCCGCCACCCAGAGTTTATGCAAGCTTGGGGGGTACGTCTGGCTGAAGGACCACTACTGGGCGTGACTGCACGTGCTGTTGTGGTCTTGGATGAGGATAA
>JABGQL010000144.1:10004-13525 GCA_018648825.1 Gammaproteobacteria bacterium | reverse complement strand
CTCGCGGCCTCTCCGCAACAGTTTTGGGTGAAATCATCTGTGCCGCAGTGGATGTTTCAAAAGTTACTGTCTGTGGTGAAATCATCGAGGCTTACCGTGAGGCAGAGGCTCTGGCGACCCCGCAAGACCGTATTTTGGTGTTTGGTTCGTTCTATACAGTTGCGGCGGTGTTAGAGGCCCAATAGAATACCCAACAGAATAGGCGGCTTGCCCATCTAAGTCCCCCCCTTATCCGTTTTATCCGTTAGGAATCTCCACCATGCTTGAACAGGTCCAAATTAAACAACGTATCGTTGGCGGGATCGTACTGCTCTCACTCTCCATTATTCTGGTTCCACTGTTGATGGATGACCCCAGAGAGGAGGTGAAGATTCTAGAGAGCAATGTCGCGCCTTGGCCCGAAGAGCAGCCACTCAACCTGATTGAGGTCAATGAGGAGGAGTTCTCTCCCATCGTGGAGCCGATTGCCCAGCAGCCAACAGAAACCACTACCCCTGCAAAGGTCGCAACTCCACTGAAAAAAGTAGAGTCGAAGGTGGTAGAGAAGAGCGTAGCCAAAAAAGTCACGGCTAAGGCACCCGTCAAAGAACTCTCGACAAAGAAGGCGAGCAGTGGAAAGCAGTGGGAGGTACAGGTGGTGAGCTATAGCCGTAAAAGCAGAAAGCGCGCCGAACGCTTTCTCAAACGGGTAAAGCAGAAAGGGTACAGCGTCACACTGAAAGAGATCAAGAAGCAGCTGCGCTTGGTAACCGAGCCACTCTCCTCAGAGAAAGAGGCCAAAGAGATGAAGAAGAAGATTGATCGTGACTTTAAGGTCGACCAGGTCCATTCGATGATTCGTCTGCTGAAGTGATCCGTAAAAAGAGGCCACCTGCAGTAAAGAGTAGTACCAAGAAAGAGGCTGAGCCGAAGAAAGTAAAGAAGAGAGTAAGAAAGAAAACAGCCAAAAAAACAGCAGATAAACCCGCGGCCAAGAAGAGAGCCGTAAAAAAAGCGCCCCCTAAAAAGAGAAAACCCTCCGCCTTGCGGCAGTGGGTTGGCGCAAAGTTGCGTTGGCTGTTGACCCGATCACTACTGCTCTTTGTCCCACTTCTGCTGCTCTACACCGCTTGGCTAGACTACTCCGTGCGGGTGCAGTTCGAGGGTAAACGCTGGGAACTCCCCGCACGGGTCTATGCTGCGCCTGTTGAGCTCTATGCCGGTAAATCGATGGGGGCCAGTCAACTGCTGGGTGCATTGCGTCAATTGGGGTACCGCAAACAGTCTGGTGCGGTCGATCCGGGCAGTTATCAGCAGCGTGAGAATCGGATAAAACTGCATACACGCCCGTTTAAGTTCTGGGATGGGGCGGAGCACTCAGTCCATGTGCAGCTCACCTTTAACAAGGGCTCTATCTCCCGTATCGATCCGCTACAACGGGGGGAGGAGGTCGACATCATTCGCCTTGACCCCTTACCGATTGGCAGTTTCTTCGCCTCGCATGGAGAGGATCGCCAGTTGGTTCGTCTGGAAGAGCTCCCCCCCCAACTGATTGACACCTTGACGACCGTGGAGGATCGCGCCTTCTTCGACCACTATGGGATCAACCCCTTTGCGATTCTCAGGGCGGTGGTGGCCAATATCCGTGCAGGACGGATGGTGCAGGGGGGGAGTACCTTGACCCAGCAGCTGGCGAAGAACCTCTTCCTGACGCGTGAACGCACCTTGACCCGTAAATTGCGAGAGGCGTTGATCACCCTGATACTGGAGTTCCACTATGAGAAGGAGGAGATTCTGCAGGCCTACCTGAATGAGGTCTACTTTGGGCAGGATCAGCACCGCTCCATCCATGGAGTGGGGATGGCGAGCCACTTCTTCTTTGGGCATGATGCCAGCCAGTTGACACTGGCTGAATCGGCCCTGTTGGTGGGGATGTTGAAAGGCCCCTCTCGCTACAACCCCCGTCGTCATCCTCAACGTGCCAAACAGCGTCGCGACCTGATTCTCGATCTGTTGGCGCAACAAGGGGTGGTCTCTGAGGGGGAAGCCAACCGCGCCAAGCGCAAATCGTTGGGGGTACTCTCCCATGTGCCGAGTGGGCAGTCGCTCTATCCCGCCTTTCTGGATCTGGTACGTAGACAGATTTTGCGTGACTATAAACGGGAGGATCTGACCACTGCCGGACTACAGATCTTTACCACCCTCAACCCACTCTCGCAGCAGGCCGCAGAGTGGGGGTTGCAGCGCCGTATTCGAGAGTTGGGGGGTAACAAGAAAAAGTTACAGGGTGCCGTGGTGGTAGTGCATCCAGAGAGTGGAGAGGTAGAGGCGGTGGTCGGGGGGAGTGATCCGCGTGCGACAGGGTTTAACCGTGCCCTGCATGCAGTGCGACCGATTGGTTCACTGGTTAAACCGGCGCTCTATCTGACTGCACTGGAGCAGCCCAACCGTTATACGTTGGTGAGTGAGTTGTTGGATCAACCCTTCCAGATCAAGAGTGGAAACTCGATTTGGCAGCCGGATAACTACGATAAGGCATCACATGGCGCAGTGCCGCTCTATCGAGCATTGAGCCGCTCCTACAATCTCTCCACGGCCCGTTTGGGGGCTGCGCTGGGGATCGGTAGCGTGGCAAGAACCATCGAGCGGCTGGGGGTTGAGCGGAAAATTCAGCGCTACCCCTCGCTCTTCCTAGGCTCACTGGAGCTCTCACCACTGGAGGTGGCGCAGCTCTATCAACCGCTTGCCGGAGGGGGAATCCACACCCCGCTACGGGCGATTCGGGGAGTGGTGGACCATCAGGGAAATCCGCTTAAGCGCTATCCCCTGCACGTGAAAGAGGTCTCCTCCCCCGCATCCATTGCACTGTTACAGTGGGGGATGCAGGAGGTGGTACGTGATGGTACGGCTAAGGGGCTGAATCGAATGCTCTCTCCCACGCTGGAGATTGCGGGAAAAACCGGAACCACCGATGAACTGCGTGACAGCTGGTTTGCCGGTTTCAGTGGAGATCGTCTTGCCGTGGTCTGGATGGGGCGTGATGATAACCAGTCAGCGGGGTTAACCGGTAGCTCCGGGGCGCTGCATGTCTGGGGGCGGATGATGTCAAAACTGCCCAATCAGCCATTGAGAATTCGCTATCCAGAAGAGGTGGTCGAAGTGTGGATTGATGATCAGGGGAGGCGGGTTGGGTCAGGTTGCAACCACGGACGCTCAATCCCGTTTGTGCAAGGCAGTGAACCCCTAGTAGAGGTACAATGTTAGCTATCTTTGATGCTGTAGCTCCTTCCCCCTTGCAGGGGGAAGGTTGGGATGGGGGTAGAGTGCATCAATTTATGCAGCATAATTATGGTAAATAGGATGGCAAGGGTTAATCTGAAAAACAGCAATAACAGTAAATCGCATCTGCTATGGCTGCCCGTGGTGGCGTGGCTGGGCGGCTGTGGTGGGCAACCAAGAGTTCCAGTAGAAGAGCACTCCAGTATCAAACCTCCCCCCAAAAAAGAGATCTACTATCGTGCTTCAGCTGTGGCAAAACCAGC
>JABGQL010000144.1:4407-9904 GCA_018648825.1 Gammaproteobacteria bacterium | reverse complement strand
GCGTGATGGAGGAAAGCGCCTCAGCGGTGCTCGGTAGTGATGGGCTATTTTCCAAGGCGATTGAGGGCTTCAAACCACGTCAACCGCAGATGGAGATGGCCGATGCGGTGGCTGAAGCGATCGAAAAACGTTCCGTGCTGGTTGCCGAGGCGGGAACCGGTACAGGAAAAACTTACGCCTATCTGGTGCCTGCACTACTCTCTGGGGAGCGTGTCATCGTCTCTACCGGGACCAAAAATCTACAGGATCAGCTCTACCATCGAGACCTCCCCGCAGTGCGCAAATTGCTGGGGCGGGGCGGCAGTATCGCGCTGCTCAAAGGGCGTTCCAACTACCTCTGTCTTCATCGCCTGGAGTTGACCGAAGATCAAGGGCGTTTCTACTCCCGACGTGAGGCCACCAAATTTACCAAAATTCGCCGTTGGGCGTACCAGACCGAGAATGGGGATATTGGAGAGATGAGTGGTGTGGAGGAGAGTGACCTCCTCTGGCCGCGTGTCACCTCCACCACCGACAACTGCCTTGGACAGGAGTGTGGAGAGTGGGACAACTGCCATGTGGTCAACGCACGACGCAGGGCGCAGGAGGCCGACTTGGTGGTGGTCAACCACCACCTCTTCTTTGCCGATATGGCGCTGAAGGAGGAGGGGTTTGGAGAGCTGCTGCCGGGAGCCAATGCGATCATCTTTGATGAGGCGCACCAGCTGGCAGAGACCGCCACCAGCTTCTTTGGCGAGCGTATCAGCCACCGCCAGTTTACCGAACTGGCCGATGATACCGTTGCCGAACATTTAACCGATGCCCCTGATCACAAACCGCTAGAGGGTGGGGCCGATGCCCTCAAGAAGGCGGTGGCCGACCTTCGCCTGGCGCTGGGTGGTCCGGGGCAGCAGGATTTTGGACGTTACCCCTGGTTGCAGGTGGTGCACCACAAAGGGGTTGAATCGGCCATTGATACGGCGAGGGAGTCGCTGGAGTCGCTGATCAAAGAGCTGAAACAGGTGGCCGAGCGTGGCAAGGGGCTACAGGGGTGTAAAGAGCGTGGTGAGACCTTATTGGACCAACTGATACGGCTCACCGGAACCGCACCTGAGGGGCAGATTCACTGGGTTGATCTACATAAAATTGGCTTCGTTATCCACCATACCCCACTAGAGATTCGAGAGACCTTCCAGCAGGCGATGGAGGGGCGCAGCTGTAGCTGGATCTTCACCTCCGCAACGCTGACCGTGGATGAGAAATTTGACCACTTTCTGCGTGAGTTTGGGATTGAAGAGGCGACTACCGCGCATTGGGACAGCCCCTTTGATTTCCAGCAGCAGGCGCTCTTCTTCCACCCCAAGGGGTTGCCACAGCCCAATGCACCGACCTATGGTGAACAGATGATGGAGCAGGTTCTACCCATTATTGAGGCGAGCCAAGGACGCACCTTTCTTCTGTTTACCAGCCACAAGGCGCTACGGGCAGCAGCTGAATTTTTGCGAGAGCGGGACGTGGAGTTTCCGCTACTGGTGCAGGGGGAGTCTGCACGGAGCCAGCTGCTCGACCAGTTTCGGGAGTTGGGGAATGCGGTGCTACTGGGAGCCTCCAGCTTCTGGGAGGGGGTTGATGTGCGTGGTGATGCCCTCTCCTGCGTGGTGATCGACAAATTCCCCTTCGCCTCTCCCGGTGATCCGGTGCTGCAAGCCAGAATACAGGCCTTGAGCAGTGCAGGTCGCAACGCCTTTATGGAGTTGCAGCTACCACGTGCGGTGATCGCCCTGCGTCAGGGGGCCGGACGGCTGATTCGTGACGTGGAGGATCGGGGAGTGTTTGTGATCTGCGATTCACGGCTTCTTAAAAAACAGTATGGACACACCTTTCTTAATAGTCTGCCGAACATGGCAAGAACACGGGATGTGAGTGAGGTTAAGGCCTTCTTTGCGAAAACGGTATGATCGCCCAGTCGCCAGCAGTTCTCATTATGGCTCTATTTTTGGCTCCTTCCCCATTTGAGGGGGAAGGTTGGGATGGGGGTGGGACGTATAATCAGGTGCTTAACCCCCCCCCTCCCTAGCCCTCCCCTTAGGGCTATCTGTTTTGTGGTTCTTCTCCGCTTAAATTAGTGAGATTGGGCTGTATTTTGATAAAATATTGATGGTTGATCCGGAATAGAAACCTGCCGGATCTTGAGTTTAAAATATTCCGTATCCTGAATACCCCGTGCTCTTTTTCTGATCATTCCAATAGCCACGTTTCCAGCTTCAATTCTTGCCGTGGTCAATGGGAAACTGGCGTAATTGCAGATCCCCGTTGCATGCCTTCGGAGAGATTTTGCAAATTTCTTCAGATAATGCAGGCCACTCTCATCTGCCATTTTGCACCATGATTCCAGTCTCTCTTTCATCGTATCGAATGATTCTGGCAGTACCCATAATTGCTGCAACTGCTCTTTCAGCATGTAGACCAAGTTGAGGTTGTCATTACTGTTTCGCAGAGACTCCAATTTCTCCATCTGCCCGGGCCTCAGTTTTTCAGGGTTCTTCAGCAACAGATAGAGGGAGCCTTTAATCAGTTCCTGATCCTCCTTGCGTGATGCCCGGCGAAACTCAATGCGGCGCTGGTTGCGGATCACCTTGCTGTAGTTCTGCATCACATGGAAACGATCAAAGATAATTGCTGCTTGTGGCAGGTGTTCCTTAACCGCCTTCCTGTAGGCTGGTCCCATATCCATAGCAACTGCCTCTATGCCCTGTGCTGTCTCCTCTGGAAGTGCTGTTAAAAAGAGTGAGAGGGTTTCTGAGGTACGTCCTTCATGGACCCAGATCAGGTTGCCCTGCTCAAGATCATAAACCACCGTCATATAGTCATGCCCCTTGGCCCGAGCCACCTCATCTACACCGATCCATTTCAGGTTGGTAAGCTCTTCAGGGTGTAGTGTTGGTAGTGACTCTCTCAAGTAGGCCTTATCCATATTCTTGGTTGTCTCCCAACGAATACCCAAATGGAGAGAGACCGCCTGAATGCTCATATGACGACACAGACCGCTGACCAGTTGGCAGAAACGTTTGGTATAACGCTGATAGGGTTCAACAAAGGAGAGGGACTCCATCCGCCTCTGGTTCTGTTCAATATGGACTTGTGCCTGCTCTATCTTCAAAAAACAGGGACGATGTAGGAAGGGTAAATCCTGAATAACGCGGCACACATATCGATTAACGGTGCCCTGTTTTCCAGTCACTGGATCAATTGGCTTCACTCAATCATTCGGAGAAGAGCCTGTTTTGTTGAGTTTTCTGTAATATAATTATATATTTATGAAAAGCCCCCTCCAACTATTCAATGACCGTACGATACAGTTCAAGCTGGGGTTCGTTCTCCTCATCCCTTTGATGCTGTTGGTCTATGTGACTATGGAGTACCTTCTTCTTGAGAGAGATCGTCAGCTACAGGCCGAGCTTAATGTTGCTACCTTTCAGTTTATAGTGAAGCTGGACCACGCAGCCCACAACCTGGCACTTGAACGGAGGCTTAGTGCGGGTTTTATCGCTTCTAGAGGGCAACAGCAACAGCTTGAGCTTCAACGCAAGAAGACCAACCAACAGCTGAGCGAGTTGTATCAAGATCTGGAGCAGGGTGAAAAGAGTAAGGTAATCTTTGAGCATCATGAGGTTGTTGAGTTCAAGCTTCTGCTCCAGAAGCTGGATGATATTCGCGCCCAGATTGACAGGGAAGAGAGAGGGGAACAGGCGCTACATAACTCATTTCAGTTTTTCTCAAAGGCCAATGCAAGGCTTCTCTATCTGATTCAGGAGAGTGTCAGTAATGTAAGTCAGTTGGGATTAGCCAAACAGAGTCGTGCACTCTATGCTCTATTAGGCATTAAAGAGCGTGCAGGTCAGGAACGGGGAAGGCTCAACAGCTTTTTCTCTTCAGGAAAAGTCTCAATCAACGCCAGTATTGAGATCAACCACTATATTCATGATCAGCAGGTCAAACTGGAAGAGTTTTTTCACCATGCAACAACGGAGCATGCCAAGCACTATCGAGACCATATTGCTCTGATGGAGGAGGAGAGTCTGCGCTCGTATCGAGAGCTGTTTCTCTCAAGGATGGAAAAACAGGAGAAGCTGGAGAAGCTGAGGGGGTTGCTTGGCTTTGGTGGCATGATCCACAACTTCAAGAACTATGTGATTCGGGGGAGCGATGGGTCTCGCCAAAAGTTCGAACAAAATTATAGCCAGGTGGTTAAGCTGCTGATGCAGTACAGAGCGCTGAAAGGGATGTCTGCTGAAGAGCTACGGTTGCTAGATATCGTTGAGCAGAACGTCAATGCATATCATAAGAACCTGCAGCTGATATCCAACGGTTTGGCAAACAACCTTTCGATTGCTGAGGTGGACCGGAAGGTTAAGGTTGATGATGCCCCGGCACTGAAGGCGCTTAATCAACTCTCTCTGTTAACAGGGGTTGATGCTACGGTATGGTTTGACCTTTCGAGCGCACGTATACAACAGATCGAGCAGTTAGCTGATAAGATCAGTGCTGAACTACTATTTACCTCAAGGGTTAATCAAACGGAGATTACAGAGCGGTTCAACTTCTACAAGAATGGACTACTTCTGGTGCTACTGCTCACTATAGTGTTGGCACTCTATGTCTGGAGGCAGCTCTCAAAGAGTATTGGGCACACCCTGGATGTGATTTACCATACTAAAGAGAATGGAGATGTATCTGCCCGTATCACCGTCTTTAACCAAGATGAGATCGGAGCGATCGGTTCTGCGATCAATGAGATGTTCAAGACCTATCAACAGCTTATCCATGAGGCGATTGCGGTTCTGGATGGTGTGGCAGGAGGGCGGTTTGAGCAGCGGATTAGCACCGAGTGCCGGGGAGATCTGCAGAATTTGAAGCTGGGGGTCAATAAGGCTGTTGACCGTATCAAACAGAGCACTGAGGCAAAGGATGAGTTCCTCGCCTCAATGAGTCATGAGCTGCGTACACCACTTGCCGCTATTATCGGTAACAGTGAATATCTGCTGGAGCAAGATACTGATAGCACACGCCAAAAAGTGCTTTATGATATTGAATCAGCAGGGCGCAGCCAGCTGGCGCTGGTCAATGATATTCTCGATATGTCAAAGATTGAGTCTGGGAAGTTTAGCGTTGAAAATATCCCCTATGACCTCTCTCAACTATTGAATGAGATAAAGAGTATGCTCTCCATTCGTGTCCGTGATGCAGGGCTGGAGCTGCTGGTAGAGCAAAAAAATAGTGAAGCGCATAAGCTGGTTGGGGACCGTCAGCGGATAGGGCAAATATTGATTAACCTGTTGAGTAATGCGATTAAATTTACTGACACTGGCAGCATCACATTAACTGCTCAGGTTGATGCAGATCACCTGCTATTTGAGGTCAAGGACAGCGGTATTGGAATGGCTCCAGCGGTGCAAGAGCGACTCTTTCAACGTTTTGAGCAGGCTGATGGTTCGATATCGCGCCGATTTGGGGGGAG
>JABGQL010000144.1:0-4307 GCA_018648825.1 Gammaproteobacteria bacterium | reverse complement strand
TCTGTTGGCAGCGCATTGATGGATCAACAGCATCAGGTGTTGATCGGTTATATTAACCAAATGGTTGACTGTTATGCGGATATTGGCTCTCTCTCATCACAACAGAGAATATTGAAGATCCTTCCAGAGTTCCATCAGTATGTGGCAACTCACTTTAAGGATGAGGAGATGCTTCTATCAGAGATAGGCTATCCAGATCTTGGGGCTCATCTAGTAGTTCATGAGCGCTATGGAGATAGAGTCGCCTCATATTATCAAAGTACCATGGATGAGGCTCAGGTCCGATCCTTGGTTCAGCTGTTGATGAACTGGTGGAATCAACACGTCTTGGTTGAAGATATGGCTTATAAAGAGTATCTGAATGAACCGAAGAGCTTGGAAGAGGCCACCTCTACTCCACCCTCTGTTTCACTATCGGGGCAAGCGGAGGAGGAGGTCGATGATGAACTGATGATGATCTTCTTCGATAGTGCCACTAAAAATAGAGATAAGCTGATTGCCGCACTCTCCAATAAGGATTGGAGAGAGGTGAGATCAGTGGTGCATAGCGTTAAAGGGAGTGCGGTCTCCTTTGGCTATCCTGAACTCTCTAAGATGGCTGAAACGGTTCAGACGGCGATTGATGAAGAGAATATGGAGCAAGTGCCTGTTCTGGTTATGGATCTGATTATTGAAATGGGAGCTGTTTTGCCTGCAGCTGTTGACGGTAGTTAGCAATTCTCATTATGGCTCCTAGGGAGGGGGTTAAGTGCCAAAAGCAGTGCCATAATGAGGATTGCTAGTGAACTTGAGATCTGTTTGTATGAAGTGTTTATGTGAGGTACACCACGGATGAGTGGAGAGAGAATTTTAGCCATCGATACCGCTACCGAGGGGTGCTCTGCGGCACTATTGATAGGTGAGGAGATTGTTGAGCAATTTGAGGTGACACCGCGAGGACACACCCAGCGCATCCTGCCGATGGTCGACCAGTTGCTGGCAGAGGCCGAATGCACTCTGCAGCAACTCGATGCCATCGCCTTTGATCGGGGGCCGGGTAGCTTTACCGGGCTGCGCATCACCGCGGGAGTGGTTCAGGGGTTGGCCTATGGAGCAGAGCGCCCCGTGATCCCGGTCTCCTCTTTGGCCGCGCTGGCCTCTGCTCACTTCCAGCAGCATGGTGTAGCGAATATACTGTCCGGGATTGATGCCCGTATGGGGGAGCTCTACTGGGGGGCATTCTGTATTGATGAGCAGGGGATACCTCAGCTGCAGGGGGCGGAGTGTGTGGCTGCCGTTGACTCACTCCCTTTACCCCCTTCGGTAGCGGGGACATGGAATGGCGTAGGTAGTGGGTGGGGTAGTGATGGTGAGGCGCTGCAGACCCGCTTTGGTGCCTCAGTACGACAGACTGATGCCGATGCCCTTCCCCATGCGCGTGAGGTTGCACGCTTGGCGGTGCATGATCTGTTGCAAGGAAAAGTGCTGGCTGCGGAGGAGGCACAACCCATCTACCTGAGGAATAATGTTGTTCATCAGAAGAGGTGATATGTATGATGGTTCAATTCTCTAAACCAACCAAAAAACAGTAACAGCATGAAACAATATTTGGATCTGATGCGTCATGTACGAGACCATGGCACTCTAAAAGAGGACCGTACTGGGACCGGTACCCGCAGTGTATTTGGTTACCAGATGCGCTTCAATTTGGCTGAGGGGTTTCCGCTGGTGACCACCAAAAAGCTCCACCTCAAATCAATTCTGCATGAGCTGCTTTGGTTCCTCAGTGGCGATACCAATATCCGTTATCTGCAAGATAATGGGGTGCGGATCTGGAATGAGTGGGCCGATGAGGCGGGTGAGTTAGGTCCAGTCTACGGCTCTCAGTGGCGCTCTTGGCCTGCCGCCAATGGTGACTCTATCGACCAGATCACCCAAGTGATTGAGCAGATCAAAAACAACCCGGACTCTCGCAGGATTATTGTCTCGGCTTGGAATGTGGGGGAGATCGAGAATATGGCGCTCCCCCCCTGTCACGCCTTCTTCCAGTTCTATGTGGCTGATGGAAAACTCTCCTGCCAGCTCTATCAGCGCAGTGCCGATATCTTCCTCGGTGTTCCCTTCAATATCGCCTCCTATGCGTTGTTGACGATGATGGTGGCGCAGGTGTGTAAGCTGGAGTTGGGGGACTTTGTGCATACCTTGGGGGATGCACACCTCTACTCCAACCACCTGCAGCAGACTGATCTGCAGTTGAGCCGTGACCCTTACCCGCTATCAAAGATCAGGATAAATCCTGATATCGACTCCATCTTCGATTTTAGCTATGAGGACTTTGAGTTGCTCGATTACGAGGCGCACCCCCACATTAAGGGGATGGTTGCCGTATGAGTCCGCACGTTATGCCCCAAATTACATTAATCGCAGCGATGGCCAACAACCGAGTTATCGGGATCAACAATACCTTGCCGTGGGAGCTGCCTGCCGATATGAAACACTTTCGGGCGCAGACCATGGGCAAGCCGATTCTGATGGGGCGCAAGACCTACGATTCGATTGGACGACCATTGCCGGGGCGACAGAATATTGTGGTGACCCGCGATGCCACTCTGCAGATTGAGGGGTGTAGTGTGGTGCAGTCTATTGATGCGGCGCTTGAGGCTGCTGGCGATGTGCCAGAGGTGATGGTAATGGGTGGTGCCTCGTTCTACGAGCAACTACTACCACAAGCCGATAAGCTGGTGCTGACGTTGATTGATCTGGATATCGAGGGGGATGCCTGGTTTCCTGCGTTAGAGGGGGCCGAGTGGAAGGAGGTCGCGCGTGAAGAGCATCAGCCGGATGAGAAGAACCGTTGGGACTATACCTTTATCGAGTTTGAGCGGGTTAGCGGTTAGTCTGGAGCAAGAGCGCCCCGGCAGTTGAGGGTGTGCCAAACCGGGGGCTTCACATCAATCTGCAGTGCAGAGAGCTCTCCACCCCATAGGCAGCCGGTATCCAGTCCATAGACTTTTTTGGTGTGGCGTACCTGCAGGGTAGACCAGTGACCAAACAGAATGCGATCTTTGCGGCTGGCGCGGTTGGGTACCTCGAACCAAGGCAGTAGTTCCTCCTGTTGTGAACCGACCTCCCCCTTATGCTTTAGATCCAGCTTCCCCTCTGCGGTGCAGAAACGGATGCGGGTAAAGCAGTTGGTGATAAATCGCAGGCGCTCCATCCCCTGCAGAGAGGCTTTCCAGCGTTTGGGTTTGTTGCCATACATCACGTTGAGAAAGTCTCGAAAGTGAGAGCTTCGCAAGGTTGTCTCCAACTCTTTTGCGTAGCCTTGCGCCTCTTTGATCGACCACTGTGGGGGCAGTCCAGCATGGACCAGTGTATAGCCCAGAGCAGCGTCATGGTGAAGCATTGGGCGGTGGCGTAGCCAGTCGAGCAGCGCATCTCGTTCATCGGACTCTAGAATCGGTAACAGGGTATCGAACTTGCTGCTGTAGCGCTTATCCCCCTCTGCGAGGGCCAGCAGGTGAAGGTCGTGGTTACCCAGTACGGTAATTGCACTCTTGCCCAGTGAACGGATAAACAGTAGTGTCTCTAATGATTTGGGCCCACGGTTCACCAGATCGCCAGCAAACCAGAGTCGGTCCTTGGCGGGGTCAAATTTGATCTGCTGTAGTAATTTCAGCAGTTCATCTAGGCACCCCTGAATATCTCCAATTGCATAGGTGGCCATCGCTGCTACTCCTGAATGCGTACAGCCAATACATCACAGGGAGCATGATGTAGCACACCATTGGCGGTTGAGCCCATCAGTAGAGCAAGACCGTGTCGACCATGGCTGCCGAGGATGATCAGATCACACTGCTGCTCATCAGCAACGCGGACAATCTCATGCTTGGAGCTGCCGACCTCGATAAATTGTGGTGCATCAGCCAGCTCCATCTCTGTTGCAACCTTTTTCAACTGGGCGGTGGCTTGCTCAATCAGCTCTTGCTCCAGATTAAGGTCGGGGAGATAGACATCAACATTGAACTCATGTTGGTAATACTCTACAACATGGATCAGGCTCACCCTTGATTGGCAGTCAGTGGCAATCTCACGCGCCTTCTCGACCACATGGGCGCAACTTTTAGAGAAGTCGGTAGCGAGTAGAATGTGTTGGTAATGGCTCATGAGCAGTACTCCGGTGTATGTGCTGATACAGTATTACGATTATTGCATATTTTGCCTGAGATACGGTCGCTGTCAGCTTTGAGTTGAGCTCTGCTCCTCAATAGGGGGGATGAATCCAGAAAAAATATTCAGGAGATTAACGGCTCTTGCTGAGGTTGATT
>JABGQL010000130.1 GCA_018648825.1 Gammaproteobacteria bacterium | reverse complement strand
TACTGAAAAACCCTGTCAAGGGTTATTTTCCGTTAACACCTCTGAATAGTTACGTATTGGTTACTATTGAAGCTGTAATATAGGGTTTCTTGATAAGAAAGAGGAGAGTTAATATGATTCCATTGGTACCGGTTGCATTGGTTACGATTGCCACAACAACGGCACTCTATTTCAACAACAGAAGAAAACAGGCAGAGGAGGGGGTGGATGTTGATGATGAGCCATCCACTACACCGGGTGTGGTCTCGATTGTCTCTCGCTTGAGAGAGAAACTGGATGCAAAGAACGTTGAGTTGGCAAAGATCAAGGCGCAACTGGAAGAGCACAACAGAATCTTGAATGAGTTGAGTGGAGATGAAGCTGGCAATGAGGAGAGTGACACAGAAGAGAGTTCTATCTCAGCCAAAATCAGACAGAAGTCTGCTGCCAGAAACAGCGAGTTGGCACAGATCAAGGCGCAACTGGATAAGCAGAACCGCGTGCTCAGCGAGCATGACCGAAAGCTGCAGCGCGAGAATAAGTCTCTCCCCTAACGCCTCAGACAGGGATTCTGGGTTCAGCGCTGTTGATGGTAGATAATCTATGTAAAGAGGGTGTTTTGCACTGCCTTCCGGCATAGTGAATCAGTTACAATACGCCGATGGATAAGCCACTCACCATTGCCCTCTCAAAAGGGCGTATCTACAAGGATACTCTGCCTCTATTGGAGGCGGCAGGAATTCGTCCGGTCGATGATCCGGTAACCAGTCGTAAACTGATTCTCGAC
Source organism: Gammaproteobacteria bacterium (assembly GCA_018648825.1). Taxonomy (GTDB): domain Bacteria; phylum Pseudomonadota; class Gammaproteobacteria; genus Thiopontia. Next base: position 13,017 of record JABGQL010000130.1, on the reverse strand, counting down.
ACCAATCTTGAGCACGTTAAAGTGGTTGTTATTCGTGCCACTGATGTTCCCACCTTTGTGGAGCGTGGTGTGGCCGATCTGGGGGTGGCGGGTAAGGATGTGTTGATGGAGCATGGGGGAGCAAACCTCTATGAACCACTCGATCTTCAGATCGCCAAATGCCGAATGATGACTGCCGGAGTGGTGGGTGCAGCAGAACCAGTAGGGCGCATGCGCATCGCCACCAAATATGTAAAGTCAGCACAAGATTACTTCGCCTCACTTGGGCAGCAGGTGGAGATCATCAAGCTCTATGGGGCGATGGAGCTGGCACCGCTGGTCGGTCTGGCCGACCGTATTGTCGATCTGGTAGAGACTGGTAATACCCTCAAGGCCAACGGGCTGGAGCCGCTGGAAGAGATCGCTCATATCAGCTCCCGTCTGGTGGTCAATAAGGCCGCAATGAAGATGAAAAGCCAGCAGGTGAAATCGTTGATCGATTTAATGTCTGCTGCAGTAGAAAAACGTCAAGGATAGTCACCATGAGAAGATTGAATCGCGCCGATTCCGGCTTCGATGCCGAATTGGAAAAACTGCTGGCGTGGGAGGGAGTCTCCAATGATCAGGTTAACCAGACCGTACGGGAGATTCTAAGTGAGATCCGTAGTCGTGGTGATGCGGCCTTGCTGGAGTATACAAACCGTTTTGATCGCATGAGTGCATCCACAATGGATGAGCTGACGCTGCCACAGGAGCGGCTGCAACAGGCGCTGGATAATCTGCCAGAAGATCAGCGTAAGGCGCTGGAGCTATCGGCAGAGCGGGTACGCCTCTATCATGAACACCAAAAAATGGAGTCGTGGAGCTACACCGAAGCCGATGGCACCATGCTGGGGCAGCAGGTGACACCACTGGATCGTGTGGGGCTTTATGTGCCTGGCGGCAAGGCGGCTTACCCCTCTTCCGTATTGATGAACGCCATTCCTGCCAAGGTGGCAGGGGTAGAAGAGCTGATTATGGTGGTGCCCACCCCCGATGGCGTGGTCAATGAGTTGGTGCTGGCTGCGGCGGCGATATCCAATGTGGATAAGGTCTATATGGTGGGTGGTGCACAAGCCGTTGCGGCACTGGCCTACGGTACCGAGAGTGTGCCACAGGTAGATAAGATCGTAGGGCCGGGTAACATCTATGTGGCGACCGCCAAGGGAATGGTATTTGGTGCTGTCGGCATCGATATGATTGCAGGGCCTTCTGAGATTCTGGTGGTCTGCGACGGTAAGACCGATCCAGATTGGATTGCGATGGACCTCTTCTCTCAAGCGGAACATGATGAAGATGCGCAGTCGATCCTGATCTCTCCCGATGCAGGCTTCCTCGATGCGGTAGAGCAGAGCATCAACAAGCTGCTCGACGGCATGGAGCGTGCTGATATTATCCGTACCGCACTGAAAGATCGTGGCGCACTGATTCAGGTCGAGAATATCGAGCAGGCACTGGAGGTGACCAACACCATCGCACCAGAACATCTTGAGCTCTCCGTAGAGGACCCGCAATCTCTGCTGCCGAGTATTCGCCATGCAGGTGCGATCTTTATGGGGCGTTACACCGCAGAGGCGCTGGGAGACTACTGTGCTGGGCCAAACCATGTGCTGCCCACCTCACGTACTGCCCGTTTCTCCTCGCCGTTGGGTGTCTACGACTTCCAGAAACGTTCTAGCCTGATTATGTGTTCCGCAGATGGGGCCTCCGAACTCGGTAAGACCGCCTCCATACTGGCGCGTGGTGAAGGGCTGACTGCGCATGCTCAGTCGGCTGAGTTCCGCATTAAAGAGTAAGTCATAAAAGTAAATCATGAAAAACTGGATTCGCCCCGAGATACAGGCGCTTTCTGCCTACCATGTGCCAGCGCCCGGAGCTTGGATCAAGCTCGATGCGATGGAGAACCCCTATCCATGGCCGCAAGATCTGCAGCAGCAGTGGTTGCAGTCACTGCCAGAGGTAGAGCTGAACCGCTATCCTGACCCTGCAGCGCGTGAACTGAGCACCGTACTACAGAAAGTGATGGATGTGCCTGCAGGGTATGAGATTGTTCTTGGTAATGGTTCGGATGAGTTGATTCAGCTGCTGATGATGACCGTGGCCGAGCCGGGTCGCACCATCCTTGCACCAGAACCCACCTTCGTGATGTACGAGATGATTGCGAAGTTTGTGGGGATGGAGTTTATCGGCGTTCCACTCGATCAGAATTTTGAACTGGACTTGGGTGCGATGGTGACGGCAATTGAGCAGCACCAACCCGCAGTGATCTTCCTCGCCTACCCCAATAATCCAACCGGTAACCTGTTTGATCGTGCTGCGATTGAGAAGATTCTGGAGGTGGCAGAGGGCTTTGTAGTGGTGGATGAGGCATACCACGTCTTCGCCGAAGAGAGCTTTATGGGTGAACTGCCCCACTATGAAAATCTACTGGTGATGCGTACTGTCTCCAAGATGGGGTTGGCGGGGCTGCGCCTCGGTCTGATGGCGGGTGATCCACGCTGGATTGGAGAGATCAACAAGGTACGGCTTCCCTACAATATCAATGTACTGACCCAACATGCCGCGACCTTTATTCTGCACCATGCCGATGTGCTGGAAGCGCAAGCCGCAATCTTGCGGGCAGAGCGTGAACAGCTATTGCAAGCGTTGAATCAGCTGGATAGCGTGGTTCAGGTCTACCCCAGTCGCGCCAACTTTATCTTGATCAAGATGCAGTCGGGAGAGGCCGATCGCCTGTTTGAGGCGCTGAAGCAGAGTGGTGTGTTGGTCAAAAACCTCTCCCCAGCAGGAGGAGCGCTACGTGACTGTCTTCGTATTACAGTCAGCTCTCCGCAAGAGAATCGACAGTTTCTCGATACACTGATTGCGCAGCAGTAGGTTGAAAGGCCCATTTGAGCGGGGTAGGAGATAGATGATGCCGTGGAAGTTGATCCTGATAGACCTCTGGAGTGCCTCCAAGCACACCGAAGACTTTAATAATAATCGGGGGAGAATTCTCAACCAACGGGTGCAACTGATTGCTGCAGTGATGGCAGTGCTGAGTCTGTTATGGATACCGATTGACTACGTCGCGTTGAGTGCAGAGCAGTTTTCGCAGGTGCTGTGGGTACGCTTAGTATGGGTAGCCGGATTTCTGCTGTTTGCCTTTGGTTGGAGAGGTAAGCGGCGATCGCTACTTAAAGGGTATCTGCGCCTGTGGCTGATTGTTGCACTATTTGCAGTTAGTTATTTCTATCTCTGGGTCTATGTCTTTGACCCCGCTGTGCAGGATGACTTCAGTGCAGGTTACTCCTTTCTCCCCTATATCGCGATCACCATACTGGCTGTTTTTCCTCTGACGCTGTTGGAGACAGGGTTAGCGATTCTGGTTGTGGTGCTGTTTGTGTTGGGGGCAGACCTTCAGTCCAGCTCTCTTCTAGAGCTGTCGATCTGGATCAAACTCTGGTTTCTTGGAGTGGTTTCGGTAATGATGTTCTGGGCCAGCGCCTCACAACTGCATGGCTTGATGGCGCTCTATCGTGAGGCAACCCGAGATACGGTAACAGGGTTGATCAACCGTCGATTGACCTTGAGTGAGTTGGATCGAGTACGTCAAAAATTGTTGAGTAGAGGGATGTCAGGGGCCGTTCTGTTTGCGGACCTAGACCGCTTTAAGAAGATCAATGATGAGTATGGCCACCTTAATGGAGATCGGGTACTGCGTGATTTTTCCAATGTGGCGGTGAATATCCACCCTGCACTCACGGTTGTGGGGCGTTTTGGTGGTGAAGAGTTCCTGATGCTTATGGAGCAGGTAGAGGCCGATGAGGTGATGGAGATTGCAGAGCTGCTCAATAGGACCATTCGTGAACGTCTGGTGACGGGGTTGGATGGTGAGCAGATACGCTACAGCACCAGTATCGGTGTGGCAGAGTTTGTTGAGGGTGAGGCACAGGAGCTGCTGTTGGAGCGAGCCGACAGTGCCCTTTATGCCGCTAAAGGGGCTGGGCGTGACTGCTCAATTTTAGCAGCACGCCCAACTCTTTAAGAGAAGTGTTTAGCGCGGTTTTCTGCGCTTAGGTGGTTTTTCCCCTTTTGGGTTTCGTTTCTTCCCGTTGGGTTTTCCCTTCCCTGTGGGTTTACCTGCACCCTTTCCCCGTTTTTCGTGGTGCTTGTGCTTGCCCCCTTCTGTAGGTGCTTTACCACCGACAGACTCTATTTGTAGCTTTTGACCACAGACCCAGCTCTTTCTTAGCTCGCGGAAGATGTCGCGAGGCATCCCCTCTGGCAGGTCGACGGTGCTGTGGTTGCCCTGGATAGAGACGGTGCCGATATCCTCATGGAACAGTCCGGCGACATCGGCCACTACATTTACAATCTGCTCTGGCTTCACCTCATGGCTGCTGCCAACGGCAACACGGTAGCGCTGGTAGCCACGCGGGGGTTGGTCAGCGCTCTTCTCTTTTTTCGGTGCACGCTCTTTGGACTTGTCGGCGAACTTGTCTCGCCCCTTGTCACGTGGCTGGCCTTTACGATGCTCTTTGCGATCGGGACGACGATCATCCCGATTGGAGCGCTCCTTGCGGTCACGCCCTTTACGTTCCTGACGCGGCTCTTTCTTCATCGGCAACAGGCTATCGCCTTGAGACATGCTTGCCAGTGCGGCGGCGATCTCAATGGCGGGGACATCCTGCTCCATACGGAAGCTTTCGATGATCTGTTGATAGAACTCTAGGTGCTCACCATTCCCCAGTGTATCGCGGACCTTCTGCTTAAAACGGTCGATGCGATGGGTGTTGATCTGCTCGTACGTTGGCAGGTCCATCTGCTCAATGCGTTGGCGGGTGGCACGTTCAATGGTGTGCAGCATGCGCTTCTCGCGAGGTGCGACAAAGAGGATCGCATCACCCTTACGTCCGGCACGTCCGGTACGACCAATACGGTGCACATAGGATTCAGTATCATAGGGGACATCATAGTTGATGACATGGCTGATGCGGGGTACATCCAGTCCACGCGCAGCCACATCGGTGGCTACCAAAATGTCGAGTTGACCACTCTTTAGTTTGTTTACCAGTGTCTCACGCATCTTCTGTGGAACATCACCATTGAGCGCCTCAGCAGCAAAGCCGCGTGCTGTGAGCTTCTCCGCCAGCTCTACGGTCATGGTCTTGGTGCGGGAGAAGATGATGATGCCGTCGGTCTCCTCCACCTCCAGAATACGGGTGAGCGCCTCCATCTTATGAAAACCACTCACCATCCAGAAACGTTGGTGAACGGTGGCTGCGGTGGTGGTCTTCAGTTTGATGCTGACCAGTGCAGGGTCGTTGAGATATTTTTCTGCGATCTTCTGAATCTGCTTCGGCATGGTGGCGGAGAAGAGAGCGGTCTGATGTTCGTTCGGAATCTGCTCCAGCACCCACTCCACATCATCGATAAAGCCCATGCGTAGCATCTCGTCGGCCTCATCCAGCACCAGACAGCTTAGAGTGTTGAGCTTGAGGCTACCGCGGCGCATATGGTCCATCACCCGTCCTGGTGTGCCGACCACAACATGTACGCCACGCTCTAGTGCGCGTAGCTGCTGGCGGTAATCTTGGCCGCCGTAGATGGGGACCACATGGAACCCTTTCAATTTGTTGGCATAGTGCTGGAAGGCCTCAGAGACCTGAATCGCCAGCTCACGGGTGGGGGCAAGTACCAGCACCTGTGGCTTCTTTAATGAGAGGTCAATGCGGCTTAAGATCGGCAGAGCAAAGGCGGCCGTCTTACCGGTTCCGGTCTGTGCCTGACCCAGAATATCGCGCCCCTGCATCAGGTGAGGAATTGCCTCGGCCTGAATTGGGGAGGGGGATTCATAGCCGATTTCAGTAACTTGTTGAAGAACTGCAGGGGCAAGCCCCAACGTATCAAATGAGGCGACTGTGGCCTCTGAGGGTGTGTCTGTCATGGTCTTTTAGAGAGCTCCTTGGCCCGTAGAGTAGAAGGCTGGCAGCCCAATTTTGTGGCTACGGTATGCTTCTAAAAATAATCAATTCTCTTCTGCGTGCAGGCTGCATATAGGCGTGCCTCGCATAGAGGGGTGCAGTGTACACCTAAGTTGTTGAGGATTCGAGCTAAAGATTATAATTGATTACTGTTTGGGTCCGATAATGACATTCCAAGCGGCTGTTTTGCCGTTGTGGGAGCCCAGTAGCTTCAGCGTGCTCCCCAAGGGGCGGTTGAGAGCGCGGTGGGCAATCTCCTCTCCACTCTGGACTGCCTCTCCATCAACATGGGTGATGATGTCTCCGGGGGTCAACCCCGCCTTGGCAGCAGGGCCGTTGCGGTAGATGCCTGCAACAACGGCACCGTGGGTTGTTGATAGATTGAAAGAGTCTGCCAGTTCAGGGGTGAGGTTCTGCATCTCCACCCCAATCCAGCCCCGTTGCACTTCACCATGTTCAATCAGCTGCTCCATCACATGTTGTGTGGTGGCGACGGGGATGGCAAAACCGATACCGTGCGAGGCCCCGGTCTTGGAGAAGATGGCGGTGTTAATTCCGATCAGGTTACCGAAGGCATCAATAAGAGCGCCACCGGAGTTTCCCGGATTGATGGCGGCATCGGTCTGGATGAAGTTCTCCTGATTGCTGATGCCCAGTTGACTGCGGTTGGTGGCGCTGACAATCCCCATGGTTACGGTCTGCCCGACCCCGAACGGGTTACCGATGGCCAACACTACATCACCCACCCGCATCGGTTTGGAGCGTCCAAAGGTGATGGCTGGCAACTTATCCAACTGCACCTGCAGCAGGGCCAGATCGGTATCAGGATCGCTACCAATCAGTCGTGCCTTACTGGTACGTCCATCGTGGAGTGAGATCTGAATCTCATCTGCACCATCAATGACATGGTTGTTGGTGAGGATATATCCCTCCTTGCTGACGATTACCCCAGAACCGAGGCTGGTCTCCAGCCGTTGACGCGGTACGATACGTAGCTGATCCCCAAAAAAATGACGGAAGATGGGGTCGTCAAACAGGGTGATACGGCGCTCGGTCACCACCTTAGCGGTGTTGATATTGACCACAGCAGGTGCTGCTTGAGCGACCGCATCGGCATAGGAGATGGGGCCCACCGCAGGCAGTTGACCACGGCTCTGCTGAATTTCTGCTATAGGAGCTGAGCGGACAAAGATCTCTGGGCGCAGCAGCATCAGCACGAACAGCCCTGCTAAGGCAAAGGCGGTCAAACGGATAAGGGCAGAGGCGAGCGAGGATTTCATAGGTCGATGATAACGAATCTGTGATACAAATGTCTGAGGACAACCAACGATATGGGGACGGTATGGAGAGAAATCAACTGATCAAGGCGCTGGATACACTACTCGATATTGGTAGCTATAGGGACTATGCGCCCAATGGACTACAAGTGGAGGGTCGTAAGGAGATCAACACCATTGTGACGGGGGTGAGTGCATCGCAAGTGGTGATTGATGCCGCAATAGCGCACGAGGCCGATATGCTTTTGGTACACCACGGCTACTTCTGGAAGGGAGAAGATCCTCGTGTCATAGGCCTTAAGCAACAACGCCTGAAGAAGTTGCTACAGCATGATATTAATCTGGTGGCTTACCATCTGCCACTGGATGGGCATCCTGAGTTGGGGAATAACGCGCAGTGGGGGCAGTTACTGCAATGTGATCTGGAGGGGCATCTAGAGGCGGCAGAGCTGGTCTGTTACGGAACCCTAGAGCAGCCGATGACCACGCAACAGCTATGTGCTCAGGTGAAAGAGGGGTTGGGTGGGCGCGAGCCACAGTTGATTGCTGGGCATGATCGTCCTATCCAAAAAATTGGTTGGTGCAGTGGTGGTGCGCAGGACTATGTTGCGCAGGCCGCTGAGGCTGGGTTGGATGCCTACCTCTCTGGAGAGGTTTCTGAGCGCACCTATCATCAGGCGATGGAGCATGGTATCTGCTATCTGGGGTGTGGTCACCATGCGACAGAGCGTGGTGGAGTACAGGCGTTAGGCGCATGGATCAACCGACAGTATGGAGTGGCGTGTCATTTTGTGGATGAGCCCAATCCGGTTTAAGAGGATGGGTGTAACTGAAAACAGCCGGAGGTGATTGCTATGACAGCGTGGAATGAAAAAGGTGGGAATATTCGCTTGCATGGGTACCACAGCATAACAGCTTGGCTGCTGCTCTCGATCTACGGTATTCAGGTTTGCCCTTTTGTAGACTCCCTCTCTACCGTTGAGGTGATGGCCCCTATTGGAGTGATTCTGCTGCTGGGTGCGGTGCTTCGGTATAGGGTGGGGAGACGATGGGTTGCCCAGGCTGGAGTGGAGCAGGAGGTGAGGCGTACCTTGATGCTGGACCTGCTGTTGTTTGTGGGAGCGGGAGTGGTGGTCGCGCTGTTCAATACGGTAACCTATGCCTTTCCTATCGAAAGTGGCTTGAAGGTCATGCTGGGATTCCTGACATTTGGTTTTTTTGCGGCGCTTGATCTTGCGCTTGATCATGAGTATCGGCTCGCCCTGCAGATTAAGCAGGAGAACCGATCACTGCTATTGGCAGACCGTTTTCTACCATTGGCGGCGAAGTTCTCGATTTTTGCAGCAGTATCACTACTGTTAGTTGGAAGCATCTTCTTTTTGGTGATCAATAAGGATCTCTCTTGGCTGCTTCAACTGGGTTCAGAGGGTAACTTGGTCGATGCACGACGCTCTATCCTGTTGGAGTTCAGTTTTATCATCACCGTTCTATTTGCCTATCTGATTCGTGTAATTCTGGCCTATTCGCGCAATATGAACCACTTTCTGGATCATGAGCGCAGCGTATTGCGAAAGGTGACCAATGGCGATCTCGATTGTCATGTCACCCTCTCAACTCAGGATGAGTTTGCCTATATCGGTGAGCATACCAACCGCATGATCGATGCCCTCAAGGCGGGTCGTGATGAGCTACTACAGACGCAGTCGGCAACCATTCTCAGTTTGGGTGCACTGGCTGAGACGCGAGATCCAGAAACAGGCGCACATCTGCTGCGTACGCAGCGCTACATCCGTGCTCTGGCAACAGAGCTGGCGAAAGATCCACGCTATAGTGATGAGCTGCCTGCTGAGGTGATTGAACTCCTCTACCAGTCGGCACCCCTGCATGATATTGGCAAGGTGGGTATTCCAGATAATATCCTGCTCAAGCCGGGGCCGTTAGATGATCGGGAGTTCCACATCATGAAAGGGCATCCAGACTTGGGGGTTCGGGCGATCAAGGCCGCTGAGAGCCATTTAGGTGAGAACTCCTTCCTGCGTATTGCCCGAGAGATTGCGGGTACACACCATGAGAAGTGGGATGGCAGTGGCTATCCACAAGGGCTTACAGGGGGGGAGATCCCGCTCTCTGGGCGGCTGATGGCGGTGGCTGATGTCTATGATGCACTGATCAGCAAGCGCGTCTACAAACCTGCCTTCTCTCATGAAAAGGCGATGGGGATCATTATTGAGGGCAGTGGTATCCATTTCGACCCTGTTTTGGTTACAGTGATGGAACGAATTGAGGCCAATATTGTCGATATAGCTTCCCAATACCAAGATCTGTAAATCATAGAGTCCTGTAATGAAAAAATATGAGTATATTGCCCCGTGGGAGAAGGCCTTTGATCGCCTTTTAACGCCACTGGACGAGTTTATCCACCGTCAGACCACCAGTGGCATCTTGTTGATGCTGTGTGCCGCTGCCGCACTCTATATTGCCAATAGCCCGTGGAATGAGGCATACCATCACCTACTGCAGCGACCGTTTACGGTGGGTGTAGAGGGTTTTCAACTCTCTAAATCAGTCCATCACTGGATCAATGATGGACTGATGGCGCTGTTCTTTTTTGTTGTTGGGCTAGAGCTTAAACGTGAAATTCTAGTGGGGGAGCTGGCTGATCCACAGCAGGCGCTGCTGCCGATCATTGCAGCTATAGGAGGCATGGTTGTACCTGTGTTGATCTATGTTGCGATCAATCCAGAGGGGCATGCGCTAGATGGCTGGGGGGTGCCGATGGCGACCGATATCGCTTTTGCGCTGGGTGCTCTGGCACTGCTGGGAAACCGCATCCCCAAGAAACTGCTTACCTTTCTGGTGGCGCTGGCAATTGTGGATGATCTGGGAGCAGTATTGGTGATTGCACTGTTCTATACAGAGACCATCAGCTTATCGGCGTTGGTTGTGGCTGCGGTGATGCTGCTGCTATTGATTGCACTCAATCTGGGGGGAATACGCCGCCCACTGCCGTACATGTTGCTCGGTGTGGTGTTGTGGATTGCGATGTTGAAGAGTGGCGTACATGCAACCCTTGCCGGTATCTTTCTCGCCTTTACCATTCCAATGCGCCCCAAGTATGACCCGCAGCGGCTCTTCTCTCATATCGATGATCTGCTGGGGCAGATTAAGCAAGCGTACCAGCGCGAAGAGAGTATTGTGAAGAATGATGAGCTGCGCAGTCGAGTGCAGGCCTTGGGGGAGGGGGTGCAGCTGGTGCAGGCTCCCGCGCAGGTGTTGGAGCATAAGATGCACCTACCCACGGCCTATCTGGTGATCCCGATCTTCTCATTGGCCAATGCGGGTATCCCGATTGATTGGTCCTCGCTGGGTAGCACCATTACCCACCCCGTATCGATGGGGATCGCTGCGGGGCTGGTTGTGGGTAAGTTGATTGGTATTGCCGGTTTCTCTTGGTTGGCTGTCCGCTTGGGGGTTACTAGGCTTCCGCAAGGGCTGAATTTCAAACACATGGTGGGTGTTGGGTTGATGGGGGGGATTGGCTTTACCATGTCCATCTTTATTGCCGAGCTGGGATTTGCTCACCATGCTGCGGACCTGTTGATGGCCAAAACGGGGGTGCTGTTCGCCTCGATTGTAGCGGGGGTTTCTGGATTCCTCTGGTTGTATCTTACTGCAGAGCGTTGATGTTGGTTCGGAATAACGCCACCGTAGGTTGGGGCTTTGAGTATGGCGTATTTGACTACCCAGTTGAGCTGGTACGTAGCACGCGGAGAAAGAGTGTGTCGATCCAGGTCGCTGATGGGCTGATTCAGCTACGGGTACCTCAATCGATTTCGAAGCGCGAGATTGAGCAGCTGCTTGAGCGTAAGCGGCGCTGGATTGAGGGTAAGGTTGCACTTCAATCCGCGTTGCCGCGGCTGCAACCCAAGCAGTACCTGAAAGGGGAGCAGTTTCTCTACCTAGGTAAAGAGTACCCCCTGCAGCTCACTTCCGATTTTCCCTATAGAGTGACGCTACAGGGTGATCAACTGCTGTTAGGCGTTAAGCCATCGACCTCTCTAGAACAGCAGCCGCAGTGGATCAAAAAGCAGTTGACCGCTTGGTATCGAGAGCAGGCACTGCAGCGGTTACAAGAGCGTACTGCCCATTTTGCAAGGGTGGTCGGGGTGAAGCCCGCATCGGTTGTAGTCCGAACCTACAGAGCACGCTGGGGCTCTTGCTCCTCTCGGGGTGATATACGCTATAACTGGAAGCTGATTATGGGGCCGGCTGAGGTTATCGATTATGTGGTGGTGCATGAGTTGTGTCATCTGCTGGAGCATAACCACTCCCCTGCCTACTGGAGGCGTGTTGAGCAGTTTATGCCGGACTACAGAGAGCAGCGGGAGTGGCTGAAGCGCAGTGGCAGGATATTATCGTTGTAAGTAATTAATTGACCGAAATAGTTGGTTTTTGTATGATTCCGCTACAATAAATCATTGGTGGCTGTTTCTGTTGCCACCCCCTTGTGATCTGTCTATTTGACCCTATGATGTACCCTGAATTATCAAACCTACTTTTGGAGCTGTAACATGGATGTTTTGGAAAGAATCGACCAGCAGGTCAAGAATAACCCCGTCGTGATCTATATGAAGGGGACACCAACGTTTCCATCCTGTGGCTTCTCTAGTCGTGCAGCTGCTGCACTACAGCAGACGGGTGTTGAGTTTGCCTATGTGAATATTCTGGAGGATATGGAGGTTTTCCAGAACCTGCCGCAGTATGCAGATTGGCCCACCTTTCCACAGGTGTATGTGGATGGTGAGCTGATTGGTGGATGTGATATTACGCTGGAGCTGCACCAGAGTGGTGAGCTGCAGAAGATGATGGAGACGGCCACTGCGAAGAAGGAGGGGGACTCCTAAGGCAGCGCTCCCTCCATCGCCCGCAATAGCTCCTCCGCTAGAGCGGGCACCTCATCCAACTTCTCATCATCAATCATTAGCTGTATTGACTCTGCTATTTTGGATAGTTGAGGATAACCAAAGGATGTTGCGCTCCCCTTGATTGCGTGAGCGATCTCTCGTATCTGTTGCCACTCTTGTGTAGAGAGTGCTTCAGCCATTGCCGCTTTGCGCTGTCGGGTACTCTTAATAAAGATCGCCATCAACTCATCATCGACCTCTTGTTCTACTTCAGTTTGAACAGGGCTATTTTGTTGTGGCTGAGAAAGATGATGTTTCAGTAGTTTTCTGAGCTCTTGTTTATCAATAGGCTTGCCAAGGAAGCCGTCACACCCCGCCTCATTAAATGCGTCTCGATGTTTCTGCATCACGTTAGCAGTCAACGCCACAATAGGAACAGAATTACCTGCAGCACGTAGAGCCTGGGTAGCACCAATCCCATCCAGTACGGGCATCTGCATGTCCATCAGGATTAGATCAAATGCTTGCTTCTCTGCGAGCTCAACCGCCTCTTGCCCATTGCTGGCTGTGGTTACTGTCAACCCCATGCTCTCCAGAATACGCCGCTCCAACAGCTGCAGTTCTGGGGTATCTTCGGCAATTAAAATTTGCCCGCTCAACCTCTCATTCAATGCACTCTGTGCTGTTGTTGAGTCAGCCAATGTATTGACCGGAGTCTCTGTAGTACGATAGGGAAGGATCAACTGAAAGACAGAGCCTTGACCCTCTCGGCTGGAGGCATCAATGGTACCTCCCATTGTAACGGTTCACTTCCCCCACCACTTCTCCAGTTAACCACAGTCTAAAAATCAC
>JABGQL010000075.1 GCA_018648825.1 Gammaproteobacteria bacterium | reverse complement strand
ATGATGAAATTCTCAATGCTGAACTCAAACGTTATCTAACTCAGAAGGATGTTGTCGCAGAGAACGACGAAGACAATGGTTACTGGATGTAACCCCCCTCTTCAATCACTAGAGCATTAACACTAGAAAGGGCCAACTCCTGATGACGATCAAGAGTTGGCCTAAATGTTTGTGATGAACTATCTCTATCATGTTGCGTCAGCCAGCCGCCCTCTAACAAACCAGACGGCAGCAATAAATCAGGTCCAGCCAAGAGAGGACCCATCTTCAAGACAGCACCAGAGACGGCAAAGCTCGCCAAGGGGCCAGTGACTACTTCTGAGCTACTGCTACAGCATAGCACCGCCCAACCATCTTTTGCACAAAACAACGTTATTTCCAGTACCGCAGAAGACACCAGTTCTAACCACGTTTTGCAAATAACCTAAAATTCCTGCTGCTGCGATGTACCTTAGTGCAGGCAGTAGTGGCTGATCAATTGGCGCAGTAGCTGAACGGTTGGCTCTATTCTATCGAGGGAGAGGAACTCATCGGGCTGATGCGCCTGCTCAATATCACCGGGGCCGAGGATCAGAGTCTCCATCCCCATCTGCTTGAGGAAGGGGGCTTCAGTACCGAAGGCGACAGCACCGGCCCGGTGTCCGGTCAACTGCTCGGTGACTTGAACAATATCTGCGGTTGCAGCAGTCTCCATCGGAGGAATGCCATCAAAGGCGCACTCCAGCTCCAGCTGTAGTGGAGATTGCTCAAACAACGGGTGCAGTCTGGCGGCCATCTCTTCACGTAGGGCCTCTAGAGACATCCCCGGTAGTGGGCGGATATCGATCTGCAGTTCACAGTGACCACAGATACGGTTGGGGTTGTCGCCACCGTGGATATGCCCCAGATTCAGCGTAGGGACCTCGACATCAAATAGTGGACTGCGGTAACGCTGCTGTAGTTCATCGCGCCACTGCATCAGTTCACCGATCAGTGTGTGCATCCCTTCAAGGGCCGAGGCCCCAAGGCTGGGGTCACTGGAGTGGCCGGAGCGCCCATGCAGTCGTAGTGTCTCCATGCCGATCCCCTTATGGGCGCGGATTGGTTTGAGGCCGGTGGGTTCTCCAATCACGGCATGTCGCCCCAGTTTCCGCTGTAGGGAGAGTAGCGCCTTGGCCCCGCACATGGTGCTCTCTTCGTCTGCGGTGGCGATGATGGTGAGCGGATGTTGTAGCGTTGATCTGTCAATCTCACGTAGCGCCTCAATGATCAGTGCAAAGAAGGACTTCATATCGCTGGTACCCAGCCCGTAGAGGCGGTTGTCACGCTCTTTCAGCTGGAAAGGGTCACTCTGCCAGAGGTGTGGGTCGCAAGGGACGGTATCGGTATGGCCAGCCAGCACCAGTCCACCAGGGCCATGGCCGTAGCTGGCAATCAGGTTGAACTTTCCTGAATGGCCCTCGATTGGGAGTACCTCAACGCTGAAGCCAAGACCTTCAAACCAGCTGGCCAGTAGATCGATCACCGCCCGGTTTCCCTGATCCCATTGAGGAGAGATGCTGCTGACGGAGGGAGCAGCAATCAGTGCAGAGATCATCTCCAACAGCGGTGGCGGGGAGATGCTCTTCAATCTAGATTTAAGGTTTGTTGTGAAACGTCCATTTCCTCTCCATTGCCCCCTTCAGTGAATGATGATCTGAAGTATAGTGATGCGTTATCTGTAACGCAAAGAGGGGGGCGGAGGAAGACAGAGAAGAGCAGAGTTAAGTTGATCTCTTGCAGTTCTCTTTCTTGCGACCACTACAACCACAACTGCCGCCCGTGCTGGCACAACCACCACCCTCTTCACGGTGAGTCCCCAGCTCTGGATGACGTTTGGAGAACTGACGTGCCGCTTGTTGTACCAGCAGCCACCCCAGCAGTAGCGCCATAATCAATCCGGCGGTCATCAGAAATTTGATCATGCGCCACCCCCCAATCCAGCAAAGCCCATAAAGCTGAGTGAGAGCAGGCCGCCAATCATTAGGCTGAGCGCTGCACCACGGCTGATGCTGGGTACGTTGGAGAGGTCCAGACGCTCACGCAACCCTGCCATCAATACAATCGCGAGGGTAAAACCGGCACCTGCACCCAGGCTGAAGCCGATGGTCTGCATAAAGGTGTATTCGCGGAAGGTCTGGAACAGTGCCAATCCGAGGATCGCACAGTTGGTGGTGATCAGTGGCAGGAAGATACCGAGTGCGCGGAAGAGGGAGGGGCTGAACTTCTTCACAAACATCTCGACCAGCTGTACTGCTGAGGCGATTACGGCGATGTAGCTGATCAGGCGTAGGAACTCCAGATCCAATGCCATCAACACCTCGTTGATAGCGAAGGCGCAGAGGGAGCTGATGATCATCACAAAGGTGGTGGCCAGCCCCATGTTCCATGCAGTGGATAGTTTTCCCGAGACTCCAAGGAAGGGACAGAGCCCCAAGAAAGAACTCAATACAAAGTTGTTAATCAGAAAGGCGTTGAGAAAGATAAAAGCGACACTGGTTTCCATGATCTACCCCTTCTCTGCGATAAGTTGTTGAGCCTCTTTGCGCTCTTCACGCCAAGCGAAGAA
Source organism: Gammaproteobacteria bacterium (assembly GCA_018648825.1). Lineage (GTDB taxonomy): Bacteria > Pseudomonadota > Gammaproteobacteria > Thiopontia. Next base: position 11,198 of record JABGQL010000075.1, on the reverse strand, counting down.
GAGCAGCCAGAAGGCGAGGACGAAGAAGCCACCGGGTGGCAGAATCATCACTACCCAAGATTGGAACTGGTCACCAAATAGAGGAATACCGAGGAAGGTGCCGCTACCCAGCACCTCACGTACTACACCCAGGCAGAGTAGGGCGATGGTGAAGCCCGCCCCCATACCCAGTGCATTGACCACTGATTTGGAGACGCTGTTTTTAGAGGCGTAAGCCTCGGCACGTCCAAGGATCATGCAGTTGGCTACAATTAACTGAATAAAGGCCCCCAATGCATTGTAGAGATCGAGACTGATCGCCTGAATGGCATAGTCGACGATGGTGACAAAGGTGGCGATGATCACAATATAGGTGGCGATTCGCACCTGCTTCTGAATATGGTTACGCAGGAAGGAGACCAGCGCACCGGAGGCGACCAGTACCAGTGTGGTGGCGACTCCCATTGCCAGCGCATTGATGGTGGAGTTGGTCACCGCCAGTACCGGACACATCCCTAGCAGCATCACGAATACCGGGTTGTTCTTCCAAACGCCCTCCATAAAGGTTTCAGCGTCGATGGTGTTATCCTCCTCCAGTAGTGGAGGGATGACTGGGCTGCTGTTATCACTCATGGTGTATGCTCCTTGATGGTCTCAGTCAGCGGATAGAGGCGGGGTAGAATGGATGCGGTATGGAGGCGAATCATCTTACCGATCGCCTTAGAGGAGACGGTGGCCCCAGAGATAGAGTCGATCTCCCACGGGTTCTGTTTGCTTCCGTGTTTTACTGTAACCACTGGGTTGACGATCTGCTCTTGTGCCGGATTGAGCTTGACATCCAAGGTGGTAAAGTTGGCAAGGAAGGGGGGATCTTTCAGAATAAGATCACCCAGCCCCGGTGTCTCTGCATGTTTCAACACCTTCATTCCACTGAGGCATTCACACGCAGGATTGTAGCCATAGAGAATCTGGATTACGTCCTGATACCCTTGCCCCTCGGTTGCCAGAGCAATACCCTTCAGTTTGCCCTTCTCGTCATAACCGGCATAGATCAGCTCTCCCTCGGTGGCGGTGCCATCGTTGGCCGTCAAGCTGTTCTCACCCAGCAGATAGGGTTGGCTGATTATCGCGCCGGGAACCACCTCAAAGATGGCGCGTTCAATCGCCTCTTTTCGGTTCTGTTCGATGATGGGGGCGGTGTACTCCACCACCATCACAATCAATAATCCAGAGAGGGCAGAGATGCCACCCAGAGTGCGGATCAGTGCGCCGTTGGAGGGTGCATTGGGATTGCTCATCGTGCCTCTCCATAACTGCGTGGCTGTGTAACCAGCTCGATCAACGGCAGGAAGATATTCCCCAGTAGAATGGCATACATCACCCCTTCAGAGAGTCCACCATAGACACGGATCACCACGGTCAATGCGCCAATCAGGAAGGCGTAGAGCCAGACCCCAGCAGGGGTAACTGGAGAACCGACCATATCGGTTGCCATAAAGATCGCACCCAGTGCCATGCCACCGCTGAGGATGTGGAACATCGGTCCAGCGAGGCTTGGATCACTCCACTGTGTGATCAGTGCAACTACAGAGGCGGAGGCGAATATGCCCACTGGAATGCGCCAGTCGAGGAAGTTGCGTGCTGCGAGGTAGAGGCCACCCAGCAGAATCAGAATGAATGAGGTCTCGCCGAGTGAGCCTGCAGTGGTTCCGCTAAATAGGTCAAATAGTTCTGTCGGTGTGTTCTCAAACTTCTGCAGCCCCAGTGGTGTTGCGCCTGTGAAACTATCGACATTTTTCCCTGTCAGCCACTCTGTGGTAGAGATTGGCAACAGCATGGGCGGGGTTAGAGTCGAAGGGATAAACTCCAGAAAACGGTCCTGTAGCAGGTTTGGGGTCCAGCTGGTGATTGCAACCGGGAAGGCGGCCTGTACGAAGGCTCGACCTACCAGTGCGGGGTTGAGAATATTGTAACCGAGTCCACCAAAAAAGATCTTGCCGATCCCCATGCCAGAGATTGCAGCCACGGCGGCCATCCACAGAGGAAAACCGGGGGGGAGCGTTAACCCAAGCAGTAGCCCAGTGAGGAGGGCGCTGTTATCGCCCAATGTGCTGGGCTTGTTCCCCAGTTTACAAAATAGGTGCTCTGTCCCCATCGCAAAGAGAATGGTGGTGAGAATCACCACAGCGGCGCTGAGGCCAAACTGATAGACGGAAAAGAGGGCGACAGGAATCAGCGCATAGACGACCTGCAGCATGATCTGGTCTACAGAGAGGTTTTTCTTGAGGTGAGGAGAGGTGCGGATCTCGACCGGATTTTTCTTGGACATAGTGCTTTATGCAGCCTCGCTGGTGCTCTTTTCTGTGGACTGGTCGGTCTGCTGTGATTCCAGCTCTGCAGCTGCCTCGGCGGCTTCAGCAGCATGGCGTTCACGGTTGATGGATTTGGCGATACGGAAATATTGGGTTAATGGGATATTGGAGGGGCAGACATAGCTACAGGAGCCGCACTCAAAACAGCTATTGAGGTGATACTCCTCTTCCATTGCCTCATATTCACGGGAGCTGGCCAACTGTCCCAGCATTGATGGGTTGAGGTGTAGTGCACAGGCATCCAGGCAGTCGCCGCATTTGATGCATGGGTAGACGGTTTTTAGTTTGTCAGATTCTAGTTGTGGCTCCATCACCACTACACCAGAAACCCCCTTGGTGATAGCGACATCCAGTGAGGCTACGCTCATCCCCATCATTGGGCCACCGAGAATCACTTCACTGCTATCGATATCAGCGCCCACCTGCTCCATCAAGAAGCGCAGTGGGGTACCGATAGGCACCATATAGTTACCGGGCTTTTTCACCCCGGGACCGGATACCGTGACCACACGTTCGATCAGACCACGGTTCTGTGGAATCAGGCTACCCAGTTGGGCCAGTGTGCCGACGTTGTAGACGGCGACCCCAATCTTGGCGGGGATCTCTCCCTCAGGCACTTCCCTGTCGAGCAGACTGTCGATCAACAGTTTTTCAGCACCCTGTGGATATTTGGTAACCACCGCTTGTACGGTGATGTTGGGGTGGCCAGCCAGTGCCGTTTCGATATGTTTGACGGCATCAAACTTGTTGTCCTCTACGCCGATAATGGCACGTTTGGCTCCGACTGCTCGGACTACCATTTCGATGCCACGAATCATCGCATCTGTCTGTTCTAGCATCACCCGATGGTCGCAGGTGAGATAGGGTTCACACTCGCAGCCATTGACCAGCACGGTCTCAATCACACTCCCTTCAGGAGGGAGTAGTTTGACATGGCTGGGGAAGGCGGCCCCGCCCAATCCGACCATGCCGGAGTGCTGAACCGCTTCAACTAACTCTTTGGGAGAGAGGTTTTCGATATCCTGCTGGGCGCTGTAGAGCACCTCTTGTGTGGAGCCACCATAGGTTTCGATGGTGATAGCCGGGGTTTTGGGGCCTGCGGCGGTTGGGATTAATGTATCGACCGATTTTACCACCCCAGTAACGGGAGAGTGAATGGGTACGGATAAGAATCCCCCCGGTTCAGCGATGGGTTCACCACGGACCACTTCCTGCCCAGGTTTTATTAGTGGTTTCGAGGCTGCGCCGATGTGCTGAGAGAGAGGGAGGTCTACTCTTGGGGGGAAAGGGATGCGCCGAATCGCCAGCCCCGCAGTTGCCTCTTTATGGGCAACTGGGTGGATACCATGAGAGAAGGTTCTTCTCTTACGGAGCTTGGCAAACAGCTTTTCTGCATTGAGTATCATTGTTTTTTTACCTCAATCCATTTTTAATTTGTTGTTGGCGATTAGTTTTATGGCTTTTAGTCCCCTCCTCCTGTCAGGGGGAGGGATAGGGTGGGGGTTAAGTGTATGGTTACACACTCCACCCCCATCCCAGCCTTCCCCCTCAATGGGGAAGGAGCCAAAAACGGTGCCATAATGAGAGGGATCGCTCATTGGCACAATCTACTGATACTTCTCAGCACGCTTGGTGAGCTTCTCTATATCTTTCTCACTCATATTCCAAGGTGTTCCAGGGTGAATACACTCAGCGGTACACTTCTCAGCCGCCTTGACGATCTCCTTGTAGCTGTTGGCAGAGGGGTTAATCACCACCGCCAGCTTGTCATCGTTGTACTGGAAGGTCTGAGGTGCAATCTCTACACACTCATCACAAGCCGTACACTCCGGTGTCTCGATCCAAACGGGTTCGAAATCTGCTGCAGTTGCAGTGGATGTTGCTGCACCGTTACCACCTGCAGGTGCTGCCGCCATATCACCAAGGGCTGAAGGGTCACCACCAGCCAGTGACAGTAGAGAAGAGGCAACGCTCTGTGCCATCTCCGCCTTGGCCTGGTTAGCAATTGCTGCTGCATCCACCTGATCCGCAGGATCTTCACCAGCGAGTGAGCGCAGTTGGTGCCAGAAGTCACGACGCTCTTCACAAGAGAGGACGATCTCCTGAGCCACCAGAACACGCATCAGCTGGTTCTTGTTGTCTACCGCCCAGATGTAAGGGAACAGCCCTTCACGGTCATCCTCCTCCATGTCTAGGAACTCATGCAGTGGAACCATATCGTCATTCCATGCGGCCTGAGGTGCCTTGCTGAACTGTTTGCGGAAACGCCCTTCGGTCAATGCCCAGTCGGCAAAGGTAAACGGCAGGGTCATCTTCGCCTCTTTGCCATTCTCGTCGGTGTAGGTCAGGTCATAGGTGACCCAATCCTGATCAATCGATGGGTTACCCTCAATATCACAGCACTCCTTGAAGGTGGTGCCTTCATCTGGGTCATACTTGAACATAGGGTAAGCACGAGACTCCAGTGCCATCTTGGTCTGCATGTCAGTGGCATCATCCGCCACCCCATGCTCTGGCTGACAGGTGGTGTAGAGGTTGAACATTGCAGGACGACGGCTGTTGAGGCCATCGATAAAGCCCTCAATCATATGGGTTACATTGGCCTGTGAGCTCTGCAAGATGTAGCTGGTACGGTGTGCCATACCGATAATGCCCATCTCTTTGCGGATTTCGGTCTTGCCCTTCATCACCTTGCCATAGGGGGCCATATCCGCCACCTGACCGATAAAGCCAGAGGTACAGGATTGACCGCCGGTGTTGGAGTAGACCTGGGTGTCGAGAATCAGTACCTTGATCGGCATACCGGATGCCAATGCACGGGAGAGGTTCTGGAAGCCGATGTCATACATCGCACCATCACCACCCACTGCGGTAACCGGTGGGCAGAGCTGCCACTCCTCATCACTGAATTTTTTCCAGTCGAAGTAGGTGAAGAAAGAGCCATGCTCAACCTCATCGTATTTCCCCTCCAACTCCAGCTTGGCCATACGTACCGCCTTGAAGCCTTCTGCCATCTTTGACATATGGCCCTCAAATAGCCCCATCGCAACGGATGGTGAATCCTGGAATAGGTGGCTGGTCCAAGGGAAAGGGTAGGGGCTGAAGGGGAAGGTGGAACCCCATACCGAGGTACAACCGGTGGCGTTGACAATACCCATCTCGGCACGACCGACGTGATTTTTTCCATCGGTGTAGAGCCATTTGAGATGACGCAGTTTCTCCAGCAGTTGAGTGGCCCACTTCAGCCACTTCTGATCCACAGGCTCGTCAACGGTAGGGTCACTGAGCTGTTCAGAGAGTGCACTCAGCGTCAGGTCATTGTCCTCATTTTCGGCAACGACACTGTTGATAGCGCTGGTGTCTGAGAGATCCATGCTGGAGGCGAGCTTGAGACGAATATGGGTCTCCATACGGTTGATCAGATCATCCAGCTTGCTGATATGCTTCTTCACCCGTGGCTGCATCAGTGCAGTGACGGTTCCGGTGAAGATGTGGATGGCGGTCTTCTCGCCGCAACCCAGACAGGCACCATCGCCTGAGATCAGGGAGTTGTAGTTCTTCTTGTCGAGCAGCAGGGTCTCCAGTGCACCGATCTTCTCTTCCAGATCATCAATGCGGATGTACTCCTCTTTGGTGGTCGGCAGGTCGAGCCAGAAGGCCCAGTCCTTGCGCAGGGTGTCGATTGAGTCCTGGGTCTGGGTTTCTGCAACCAGTGCGCCGTCGTCACAGACCTGTACACACTCCATACAGCCCTTACAGGTGTAGGGGTTGATGGTGATTGAGAAGAGACCGCCGGTGCCTTTCTGCTTCTTCTCCTTATTACTATAGTAGGGTTTGGTGATGGAGAATTCAAAACCACCGATGCTGTCGAGGAAGAGGGCAAACTCTTTCTCCAGCTTCTCTTTTTTCGTACCTTCGAACTCTGATTCGCTCAGGGTCTCCAGTACCGCCTGATCCAGTAGTTGAGAGACGATTGCCTGCTCACCTTGGGTCTCTATCAGTGCACGCAGCTTCTTCTCTACGGTGCGGGTCTCACGGCGCAGATGGCTGGTGAGGGTGCCCTTGGTCTCGATACGCTCAATCGCAGTGGCGAAGACATCGCTGACGGAGTTGACCAGACCGGGAATCGCACTGTCTGGGCAGGTGGTGTAGCAGTCGCCACAGGCGGTACAGTTCTCGGTGATGAATTTAGGGTACTCAAAGCGGATCTGAGTCATATCACGGTAGACACCGGTCGCTGCTGGAATCAGGCTGGTGGCGATCAGTGGGTCAACCAGATTTTCGTTACCCTGACCACTCAAATAGAAGGAGCCAGTCTGCTCCCAGAAGTGGTGGATGTCGGAACGCATCTCATCACCCTTGGGCATCTGCTTGAGCATGATGGGTAGCTTGGTCTCTTTCTTGATCTGTGTAGCACCGCTGCTGATCTCTTTGTTGGTGATCTCGACAATCTCGTCAAAGCCGCGACGCACAACACGCAGGTTATCGGCGACGACATTGGCACCCTTACCACCAAACTTGCTCTGAAGCTGTGCCTCAATCGACTTGAATAGCTCCTCCTCGGTGAGGTTGGCACGCTCCATCAATGGGGAGGCGGCGAAGAAGGCACCCTGGAAGGCGTTACCCTGCATTCTGAACTGTAGATCGGGGTTGGAGGCCTCCTCTTTGGCGATCTTGAAGCCGTCGACAAAGTAGACACGAATATTGTGCTCGTTAATGTACTTTTGGTAGAAGACGGGGATCTGCTGCCACACCGCATCAGCATCACCCAAGTTGCTCTGGATGATAAAGAAGCCGCCATCTTTCAGCCCGTAGAGTGGGTTGGAGTGGCCAAATACGTTGGGGTCTGGAGAGAGTACGACATCTACAAAGTGGTATTCACAGTTGAGACGGATACGCTCAGGCGCTGCGGAGAGGTAGTAAGTGGTCGGTTGTCCCTTCTTCTCAGAGCCATATTTCGGGTTGGCGCGGATGTCATAACCGAGCAGGTCATACAGCGTCATCGCCAGATTCTTACCGGTGGTGATCGCACCCCAGCCACCGACCGAGTGCATACGCATGGTGATGGCACCCTCTGGCAGCAGGTCTGGGTTTTCGGAACCACGAACGGCCATCTCGGCAATGTGTGGGTAGCTGTCGAGCAGCTCCTGTTGGCGGATCTCTGCGGTAGGGTTGGCCGCTTCACGCACGAAATCAACGCCGAGGTAGAAGAACTTCTTCTTTTTACCATCATCAAGCATGTTCTCGATGGCACCAATCAGCCCCTCTGGCTGTAGGTCGCGAGAACCCAAACCGTAGCTACCGGAGTAGAGTGCAGGGATATCCTTGCCTTTGTAGTTGGCATAGGTTGGGTAAGGCTTTTCACCTTCTACAGCACCGTTCTCGATGCACTTGGAGATGGCGGCGCGAATCTCACGAATCAAAGGCAGATCTTCTGCCAGTGGCTGGTCGGTACGCTCTAGCACCACAACGCCCTTGCGACCCTTCAGCACCTTACCGATCATATCTCCGGGGAAGGGGCGATAAATAGTGAGGTTGGCTACACCCACCTTCAGTTTGCGGGTCTCACGCAGGTAGTCAGCAACCGCTTGTGCCTGGGTAATCATCGAACCCTGACCGAGGATGACATACTCGGCATCCTCCATCTTGTACTCGCCAACACGGCTGTACTGGCGGCCAGTTAGTGAAGCATACTCATCCATCACCTGTTCGGTGATCTCGCTGATATGCTCGAAGAAGTAGGGGCGCTGACCTGCAACCGCCTGCATATAAGCGTCCTGATTCTGTACCGAACCGGAGGTCATTGGGTTATCCACATCCCACACTTCAGGTACACGGCGACGCTTCTCGCCATAGATCATCTTCTGTGCAGGGGTAGGACACTCAATGATATCGTCTGGGCGACCACAGAACTCCTCAATCAGGTCACGCTCTGGAACCTGTAGTGGCTCAATCAGGTGGGTGGTGAGGAAGCCATCTTGCCCGATTGCAGCGGGTGTCAACGTCAGCTCGGCAATCTTGCGGCCGATCAGGTTGAGGTCAGCTGCCTCCTGTGCATCGTTACCAAAGAGCTGGAAGAAGCCGGTGTCATCAATACAGTGGTAGTCGTCGTGACCACAGTGTACGTTGAGAGAGGCCTTGGTGATGGCGCGAGTGCCGATATTCAGTACGTAAGGGAGACGCTTGCCGACCGCTGCGTAGAGCGACTCGTGCATAAAGGCGACACCCTGTGCGGAGGAGAAGTTGGTGGCGCGCAGGCCAGTCATCGACATACCGGCAGTCACTGCGGCGGCGGCGTGTTCAGATTCGGGTTCAACAAAGATTAACGGCTTGCCGGAGACATTGATGTGACCCTTGGCGGTCTCTTCGGCCCAATACTCGCCCATCTGTGTGGAGGGGGTGATGGGGTAAGCACCAGCGGCATCAGAGGCTTCACGTTCACAGAGGATGACTGCAGTGTTGCCGTCCATCGCCATCCGTGTGCCGGGGTACTTAAACTCTTTCTTTGCCTTCTCTTTCTTTCCAAACATAACGATGCCTCTTTAATTAACCGATGGGTAGGGGTTGTTTTCTAATGATTTTCTTAGCGTCCTTGCCGACACTGTAATTTTCGCTGGTGCGATCAAACCAGACGATTGCCCCAGTGGGGCAGCGCTCAATGGCGACCCTGGATGAGAGGTCATTCTTGCTGTAGTCAATCACAGCGAGGTTATCCTTGATCTCAATTAGGCTCTCTGGGGAGTCGAGTACGCAGCGTTCACAGGCGGTGCAGATCACATCGCACTCGGCCTCGGCCTCATCCCCTTTCTCCAGATTTTTACAGGCGATAAATAGCTGATGGCTCTGCGGGTGGATCTCAAACAGATCCTTGGGGCAGACAGCTACACAATCACCACAGGCGGTGCAGATGGACTCATCCACAATGGGAAGTCCATACTCATTCATCGAGATGGCATCAAACTCGCAGACCACCTCACAGTCCGACATTCCCAGGCAGCCCCAGGTACACCCCTTGCCGCCACCAGAGACCAGTGCCGCAGCACGACAACTCTCCATCCCTTCGTAGTGGGCGCGGATATGGGCAATATGGGAGCCGCCAAAGCAGGCGAGTCGGGCTACACGCTTCTCATGTTCTTGCAGATCAGTGCCCAGGAAGTTGGCAATGATCTCCAGTGATTCGGCGCTGCCAACGGTACACATCCCAGGGTCTTTGACCTCAGCAATCAGATCTTCGGCAAAAGGGCGGCAACCGGGGGAGCCACAGGCACCACAGTTGGTGTTGGGGAGTAGCTCCTCAACGATATCGATCCGAGGGTCCTCTTCTACATAGAGTTTCTTGTTGGCAATGGCCAGTAGCAGTGCCAGCGTCCCACCCAACCCCAGCATAAAGAGGGTGGCGAGGGGGATGGTGGAGAGTTCAGCGCTCACTTGTGGTTAAGCCTTCTGCTTTCCATTCCACTCAATGCCGAACTCATACTCCATGATCTCTTGCATGGCAGGTGAGGTGAGTGGTTGAGTGCTGTTGTGTTGAATCGCCTGGTTGAGTTGGTTTACCGCCCAGCTGTGACTGCGGTGGTAGTGCGCCTCAATCATCTCTACGCCGTGCTCAAAGAGCTGTCCATGTACGGTCTGTTTCCTCATTTCTTAATAGCCTCCCGAGTTGCGATTTGTTTTTTTAATCTTGGGTAAATTCTATGGGGTGACTTGACTATTTAGCTATTAAATAGTATCAATTCCATATATTGAAAAAATAAATAGACGGGGTGGAGGATGAAGAGCGGAAAACAGGTCTACTATAAAAAGGATCGACTCAAGAAACTGCGTGCTTTTTGCGCGACTGCGCAGGTCGGTAGCTTCAGTGGTGCAGCGGTTCATCTGAACATGAGTCAGCCAACAATATCCTTGCAAATTCAGGCGTTAGAGCAAGAATTTGAAGTAATTGTGTTTGAGCGAAAAGGCTCTAGAATCAAGCTCACCCCAGAGGGGGAGATCCTCTACCGTCTGGCTCAACCCCTGGTGCAGGGGATGGATAAGCTACATGAAACCTTCACTGCACACTACGGAAAAATGGATACCGGAGAGCTGACCATTGCAGCCGGAGAGTCAACAATTCTCTATGTGTTGGCGGACCCTGTGCAGCGATATGCGGAGGAGTATCCCGGGATTCACCTCACCTTGGCCAACGTAACGGGGCGTGATGGGTTGGCGATGTTGCACGCCGATGAGGCTGATCTGGCGATTGGCTCCATGCTGGAGGTGCCGGATGAGATCGTCTACGAGCCGATCGTCACCTACAACCCCACCTTGATCACCCCGCTCGATCATCCGCTGGCTAAAAAGAAGAAAGTCACGCTTAAAGATATCAGCCCCTATGGACTGATTTTGCCACCACGGCACCTCAGTACCTGGCGCATTGTGGATATGGTCTTCCGTCAGAATGATCTGGAATACAGCGTCACTCTGGAGGCCGGAGGCTGGGAAATTATCAAGAAATATGTGGAGATCGGTATGGGGATATCCATTGTTACCGATGTCTGTCTCACCGGTGAGGAGGAGGTGGCCCGCTTTCCACTGGATGACTACTTCCCCAAACGCACTTACGGTATTGTGCGACGTCGAGGGCGCTTCCTCTCGCCACAGGCGATCCGCTTTATGGAGATGATGCGGGAGCACTACCGCTAGTGTCTCGATGCGGTATGAAATTGATTTAAATCAACCCAGTTTGTGCTATCAAGGTGAGGTGGTGTTCCGAACAGCATATCCTATGGAAATAGGGTATTACTCAGAAAAGGAGTAACTTCTCAAAAAGTCCGTGCATTTACGATTTGATGATACAGGCATTGCCGC
>JABGQL010000101.1 GCA_018648825.1 Gammaproteobacteria bacterium | reverse complement strand
TACCTAAAAACCAGATGATTCAGGCGCTTAATAATTTGATCAAAAATAGCTATGAATCGATTGCGGAACAGATGCGGGTGCAGCCGGGACACCGTGGGCGGCTTGAGTTGACCCTATCCCAAAATGGGGAGGTAAGCACCTTGATTGTGAAGGATAACGGTGTAGGCGTTGCGGTGGAGCAGCAGTCAGAAATTTTTGGATTTGGGTATACCAGTAAAAAGCGTGGCAGTGGGTTTGGCCTGCATGCAACGGCAAACTTTATTCACAGCCTGGGGGGCAGTGTGACACTGCAGAGTGAAGGTGTGGGTCTCGGTGCATCAGTGACTCTTACGGTGCCTAACAAGGTTGAAGATGAGCTACTCCAGAGTTTGAAAAAGGTCTGAGTAGGCCCTTTGTAGACTGTAATCAAGTGGGAATAATATAGTTGTTAGGGAGAGCTACTATGGACAGTGTCAGAAACATGAAAATTTTGTTGGTGGATGATTCTCATGCTATGGCTGGGCTCTATCAAGAGATGCTGGAGTCCCATGGCTATCAGGTCGTTGTAGCCTATAATGGGGCAGATGCGTTGGAGCTTGCTCAACGTGAGCAACCTGATATCGGTCTGCTTGATTTTCATCTGCCGGACTTTACCGGTGATGAACTGACGCGCAGACTGCTTGCCGATCCGCTTACACAAGGGATGGTGATCTCGATGTTGTCTAGCTACTCAGATGTGACCCGAAGTTCGCTCGATGCGGGTGCCATCGATATGATCACCAAAGATACTCCAGAGGAGCTCTTCCTATTGAGAATTGAGTCCTTGGAGCGCAAGGTGTTGATTGAGCGGGAGGCCTTGTTGGAGCGTGATCGAGGAGGAGAGGCCAAGATTACGCACCTACAAGATGAGTTGATCCCGTTTAAAGTCTTAATTGTTGATGACTCCAAATTTGTGCGTAGCGCATACCAGGCGATGTTGCTTGAGAGTGGCTGTAAAGTGGTGGTTGCCGAGAGCATGAAGCAGGCTCTGGAGATGGCACGTACCGAGCGCCCCGATCTGGCGATTGTTGATTTTTATATGAAAGGTGGCAATGGTGATGAGCTGACCCGGGCGCTGTTGGAGGACCCCATTACACGCAATGTGCTGGTGGTGGTATTGACCAGTCAGATGGAGGTTAAGGATATTGCCTTAGCAGCGGGGGCTGTGGATGTGATCAATAAAGGGGAGCATCAAAGCTCTTTTATTCAGCGTATCGCCTCTATTCGTGAGTATCGACAGCAGGTTGCGAGGCAGATTCGCAGCCATATGCGTTCGGATCAAGAGGCGGAGCGGTTACACCAGTGGGTTAACTCTATTCTCAAAAGTATACAGGCCCCCATCATCGTGGTGGATGGCAAGGGGGGGATTATCCATACCAATCCAGCGGCCGAAGCGCTTATCGGTGTGCAGATAGATGAGCTGTTGGGAGAGGAGCTCAACATGCTGTTTGTTGATGAGAGAGGAGAGGAGGCTTCTCCGCTATCCCTAACCGAAGACCGTACTTTGCGTTGTGCAGGGGGAGAGACGGTACCGGTACATGTCTCTGGTGCTCTGCTCTCCCACTCACAAGACAATGAGACCCTGGTGGAGGGGGCGGTACTGGTGCTGCATGATCTGAGTCAACGTCTACGTGATCAGCAACAACAGCAGTATCTCGCTTTCCAGTCTGGTGTTGCCGAAATGAGCGCCTCCATTCTTCACAACATTGGAAATACCCTCTCTGGATTGGGAGGGTATGTGGTTGCGATTGAGAAGAAGGTAGAGGAGCTGAAACAGCTACAAGAGATCATGCTGCGGGTCAGTGACTCTGATGAGGCCAATGAGGTGGCTGTGCGTAAAGCATTGAAGGTGAGTGCCTCAGCCTTGAACAGTATGACGGATAAGGAGGGTATTGGGCAGTCACTGAAGAAGATTGATGAGAGTATTCGCCGTATTGATCGGACCATTTCGATTCACCGTAGCGCCTCAATGTCCGACCTTTCGGCCTCCTGTTTCCCGCTCAGTGAGCTGATTGAAGATGCGCTGGTACTCACCAAGGAGTGTATTGACTCCTCAGGAATTGAGTTAGTGACGGTGTTTAATTTACCTGTAGATCATCATGTCGAGATGCAGAGAAACCCAGCGATACAGATGGTGCTGAATTTACTGAAGAATAGTATTGAGGCGATTAAGTACCGT
>JABGQL010000129.1 GCA_018648825.1 Gammaproteobacteria bacterium | reverse complement strand
TCCACTATTTCGTTAAATTGATTACCCTAATGAACTGGGGTCTGAACGGTTACGATTCATCAGGTGTGGAGCGGCTACGGAAAAATTACTGTTGACCGCATGCCCATTGAGCATCAGCTTTAAATTAGAGGAGCCAAATGCCCCGCCAATGCCGCGTACCGTAACCCCTTTACGTCCATAGTTGTTGGTGACCAAGTTGGCACCGGGCACAAACTGCATGGCTGCATGAACATCCTCAACCCCCATCGACTCTAACTGCTCCCCCCGCAGTACGGTGACAATCCCCGGTACATAGTCGGCATTGACCTTGCTCTTGGTTGCAATCTCCGTCTCAATATCCAGAATATTCATGATATTGAATAGCGCCATCTCCTCATCGCTATTCATTGCCACCTCAAAGCTTGCCGATGGTGGGGGCTCTGCTGAAAATGCAGGCAGGCTAAAGTATGCAAGCTGAAGCAGTAGCAAAACAGGGGTCTGAGCTTTCATAGTAGTTCCGTTATCTAATAACAGTGTATGCATTATAGGACGATCAGTTTCTCCTGCACAAACAATTGACCCATATAGGAAAAATTGTACGCTCTATTGGAGTATTGAGGATCTTTATGTTATAAAGGTTATTTATCCAAGTGCATTTTAGTAGATAGAGACCATGGCAGATCGCAGATTACAAGTATTTCACACCGTAGCCCGTATGCTCAGCTTTACCAAGGCGGCGGAGTCCCTTCACATGACACAGCCTGCAGTCACCTTCCAGGTGCGACAACTGGAGGACTATTTCAATACCCGTCTGTTTGATCGTACTCATAACCGTATCACCCTGACTGAAGCGGGAGAGCGGGTGTATGAGTATGCGGAGCGCATTTTAGATCTCTACGGAGAGATGGATAATGCAGTACGAGAGATGACCGGTGAAGTGAGTGGCGTGTTGATTGTCGGAGCCAGTACCACCATCGCCGAGTATATGGTGCCTAACATGTTGGGGCGTTTCCATGAAAAGCACCCATCTGTCACCGTACGACTGAAGGTGGGGAATACCGATAGTGTAGTCTCTATGGTAGAGAATAATGTGATCGACTTGGGCATTGTTGAGGCTCCAGTCTCCAACAAGAAGTTACAGCTTGAACTTTGTCGTGAGGATGAGTTGGTGCTGATTACGCCGCCAGATCATCCGTTGGCGAATAAGGATGCCATTCAGATCGATGAGATTAAAGAGTACCCCTACATCTGGCGTGAAGAGGGTTCGGGTACCCGTGAGGTGATCCATGATTACTTGACGGAGGCGGGGGTTAACCCCTCAGAGCTTAATGTCATTATGGAGCTGGGTAGCCCTGAGGCGATCAAGGGCGCGGTCGAGTCCGGTATCGGTATTACCATCATCTCTAGAGCGTCTATTCAGAAAGAGTTGTTGCTGGGCACGGTGAAGATGATTCGCCTTGACCCGCATATGGTGCGCCCCTTCTCTTTTGTGCACCAGAAGCAGAAGTTCCGTCTGCGTGCGATGGATGAACTGCTGGAGTTTGCTAAAGAGTACTGTGAACTCGCTAAAGAGCGTTGATTCCCCGAAAAATTTTTACCACTCGATGAGATGAGCGCTGATCGTCTGCAGCAGATTCATGCTGCATTACAAAAAGAGGAGCAGTATACGCTGCTGCGTTATGCCGAGTTCTTGTTGCAGAGCAGTGAACCGGTTGAGCAGGAGAAAACCGAGCCGCTTGAGATTCCACGTCCTCAAAAGGAGCATGTGGTGAAGGCGATTCGGCGACTGGCAGAGACCTATCCTATGCTGAAACATGAGAAGCTCCTTAAACAGGGAGCCGATCTGATGAGCGCCCATCTAGTGAATGGTCGAGATGCGGTTGAGGTGATTGATGAGTTGGAAGGGATTTTTCAGGCGCACTATCAGCGCTACTTGGAAGGCTGAGATTGATGGACAATAATATTCTACTGAAGTGGTTCCAGCGCCAGTTCTCCAATCCACAACTGGTGATTCTGTTACTGCTGTTGGCGACACTGTTTGCGGTCGTACTGCTGTTTGGACAGATGCTTGGTCCGGTACTGATTGCCATCGTACTTGCCTATCTGATGGATACCCCCATCGAGCAGCTCAAGCGTCAGGGGATGGGACACTCCTTTGCGATGGGGCTGATTTATCTACTCTTCCTCGCCTTTTTTATCTTTCTGATTGTGGTTTTGATGCCGCTGCTCTCGCGGCAGGTGACTGACTTTCTCGCCACCGTACCCGCCATGGTACAGGCGGGACGAGAGATACTGACACAACTCCCAGAGAGCTATCCTACGCTGGTGAGTGCTGAGCAGCTGAACGAGATCGTTAATACGGCTAGCCGCTCAATGACCGAATTTGCACAGCAGGCGCTCTCAAAAAGTATTGGGTTTATTCCGGGAATTATTACAGTCTTGATCTATCTGGTGTTGGTGCCGATGCTGGTCTTCTTTATGCTCAAAGATAAGCGCACCTTGTTTGCTTGGTTTACCAGCTTCTTGCCTCAGGATCGCTCACTGGCTGAGCAAGTGTGGCATGAAGTCGACCTGCAGATTGGTAACTATATTCGTGGAAAATTCTGGGAGATGATGATTGTCGGCTTGGCAACCTACGCGGCCTTTGTACTGTTACAGCTACAGTATGCCGCACTGTTGGGTGTGCTGGTGGGGTTATCGGTACTGGTGCCGTTTGTCGGTGCGACGGTAGTGACCATCCCAGTGGCAGCAGTGGCCTTCTATCAGTTTGGTTGGGGCGGGGAGTTTGGTACGGTGATGCTGGTCTATGGTGTGATTCAGGCGCTGGATGGCAATGTGCTGGTACCGCTGCTCTTCTCCGAGGTGGTTAATTTACATCCTGTGGCAATCATCGTGGCGGTGCTCTTCTTTGGCGGTATCTGGGGTTTTTGGGGGGTCTTCTTTGCGATTCCACTGGCCACATTGGTGAAGGCGGTTATTTCTGCTTGGCCTAAGTTGGCGTAATACTCTCAATAAATCCCTTCATGTTCCTGCCCCCTCCTCCTGTCAGGGGGAGGGGGCAAAAATAGAGCCATCAATAAGAGCTGTTGTTCAAGAGTGAATATCTTCCAGTATGGCCGTTACATTTGCATGCTTATTGTTTTGCGTTTAATTGATTTGGTTCATCTTGGTGATGCTCTCACCACCAACCCCCCCAGTTATCGGTATCCACCTCATCAATCAGGACATAGGTTGTTTTGGGGTTTTTCCCGAGTACATCAACCAATAATTGAGTGGCCCCCTGGATCAGCTGTTCCTTCTGTTCACTGGATACGCCTTTGGTGATCTGGATATTTACAATGGGCATGGCTGGGTGGCTCCTGTTTTGAAGGGGGGGTAAGTATAGTTCATCTTCTGCTACGGCTTTAAGGGGTGAGAACTGCCCACTGACTCATACTCTCGAATTACATCGTAAGAAATAGGGTGTGGTGATGGGCTTTGAGTGACACAATTGATGCAAGGAGGCTCAGATTTGTTCAGGGCTTCTCTTCTGTAAGGGGTCTCATCAAAGGAGTTTTTATCTCTACTCAGCCAGCCATAAACCGATCGATGAGCCCGTTAGAGTGGGGGCTATTAGTTGCACTCTCCATCTTATGGGGTGGCTCGTTCTTCTTTAACGGTGTGGCTATTCGTGAGCTGCCGACCCTCACTGTGGTCGCTGGACGTGTGATCCTTGGCGCAGTAACGCTGTTGGTGGTGATGCGGGTTATGGGGCTTCGGATGCCTTCTGGTCGACCAGTATGGCTGGCCTTCTTCAGTATGGGGTTTTTAAACAATGTCCTGCCGTTTAGCCTGATTGTATGGGGGCAGATACATATCGCTTCTGGTATCGCCTCAATTCTTAATGCAACCACACCACTGTTCACGGTGATAGTTGCGCACTTACTGACTAGCGATGAGAAGATCTCCAAAAGTAGCCTGTTGGGGATCGGGTTTGGTTTTGCTGGTGTGGTTATGATGATCGGTGGAGATGCCTTCCGTGGATGGGGGGTCGACATTTTGGCACCCGTTGCAATTTTGGGTGCGGCACTCTCCTACGCCTTTGCTGGTGTCTTTGGACGCCGTTTTAAAGCAATGGGGGTCTCACCCATGGCGACAGCAACAGGACAGATTACAGCCTCTAGTGTGATGCTTGTTCCACTAGTGATGATGGTAGACCAGCCGTGGACACTGCCACTACCGAGCCTCCCTGTCTGGGGGGCACTGGTGGGGCTTGCCCTGCTCTCTACCGCCTTGGCCTATATCATCTACTTTCGAATTCTTGAGAGCGCTGGTGCGACCAACCTGCTACTTGTTACTTTTCTTATTCCGGTCAGTGCGATTGTATTGGGTATCGGGTTTCTGGGGGAGATACTGCTACCGAAGCAGCTGTTAGGGATGCTGCTTATTGGTATGGGATTGGTAGCAATTGATGGTCGAATCTGGACTCTATTCATCTCTCAAAAGCCACCCCCATAATGAGCGGCAGCATGATGGCTGGATGACATCAATTATTGTTAAGATTAGCCTCCCTGATGATGGTTCTTGTGCGGACTTCAGGAAGAGGTGTGGAGAGTCTTGCCACTGAGTGGTGAGTTTATGCAACGCTTAAAACAGTAACAAATTAAAAGGAGTGGTTATGAGCAGTCCAATTATTGAAGATCTTCGCTGGAGATATACCGCTAAGAAATATGACCCTAGTAGAAAGATCCCTCAAGAAGAGCTTAATCTGCTTTTTGAGGCGATGCGCCTCTCTGCATCCTCCATTAATTCACAACCATGGAAGTTTATCGTTATTGAAAGTGACGCGGCAAAAGAGCGCATGAGCCGGACCTTTGAGCAGAAACACCAATTTAACCAGCATCATATTTTCGAAAGTTCGCACACCATCCTCTTTGCTCATAACCCACACTACACACGTGACCACTATGCTGAGGTTGTAGATGATGCTATTCAGGATGGGCGAATTAAGCAGGAGGCACGTGAGAGTGGCTTTGGTTCTTTCATCTTTGCAGAGCTTAATACCGACGAAAATGGAAATACCGCAAACTGGACAAAGGCACAGACCTATATTGCCCTAGGGAATACGTTGCACACCTTGGCTAGACTAAGAATTGACTCCACCCCTATGGAGGGTATTGATACAAAACTAGTCAATGAAGCGTTTAAAAATGAGCTGGATGGTTACCAGTGTGATGTGGCGCTGGCTATTGGGTATCATCACCAAGAAGAGGACTACAACTCAAAACTGCCGAAATCCAGACGTAGTTTGGATAGTGTTCTGCTTCGCATATAAACAAACAAAGTGATCTCTGTTTTTCAACGCTTAAAAGCTTGGTTTACTGCGCCCAAGAGAGAGAAGCCCACCTTGGTTCACTCTAAATCTCTCAGGCAGATGGCTGGAGATATTCCTGATGAGATGGCTGAGGCGATGGCCAGTCGTATGAAGCTTGATGCGGAGCGCCACCGTAGTCGCACTGATCAGGAGACCGAAAATGAGTAAGGCTGTACCCATGGTTATCGGCAACCGTGAAAAGTTTTGCTGAACGTGTAAGAATCACAAAATGGCCGATGACCCCCTACATGATGAATTGAGCGAGTGCGCGTTTGCGCCCGGCTCACTCTCGCCCCGACATCAGGATGTGCTGGAGACCTCTCCGCTATTAAGAGAGCACTGTGCGGCACACCTGCTAACCCGTGAAGAGGAGCAGGCACTGTTTCGACAGATCTCTACAGAGCATAGAGAGATTCAGGCGCGAATGGTGTGGATTGCGCCGGTTCGAACGGCTGTGATGTCACTGATTGATGCCAGAGTGGAAGAGCTGGATAGCCCCGAACGCCTTGCCGCGCAACTACGTGGGTTGGCGAGTAGTGGCCTGTTGGAGAACCCACTCTCTACCGATGAGTACCTTGAATTTATCGGAATGCAGATGATTGGTCACCTGCAAAAACTCAATAGCAGTAGTGATGCTGGGGAACAGATCAAACTGTTGGCAGAGATTATCGTACACCCTACACTGCGCCGCGAGATTGATGAGAGCTACCAGCAGGCCTATGAGGAGATCATCGAGAAGTCAGAGAAGGTGCTTGCCAACCATGCGCGCATTAAACAGCTCCAATCTTCTGTAGGGGCACTGAAAGACAAGCTGGTAAAGCACAACCTCCGTCTCATCATCAAACATGCAGCGGTCTATGCAAAGCACCATATCGATATTCAGGACCTAATTCAGGAGGGGACGCTAGGGCTGATGCGGGCGTGTGATCTCTATGATTTCCGTCGTGGCTATAAGTTCTCAACCTATGCATCAAAATGGATTCTGCAGTCCATTCTCAACTTGTTAAATGAGATCAACTTTACTATCCATGTCCCCAGAAACATCAGTCAGACCTACCGCAATGTGAATCAATACATTGATGAAGCGGTCAAACAGAGTGGAGTAGCACCAACCGCAGCGGAGATCTCAAAGGCGCTAGAGTTGAATGAGAAGGATGTAAATACCGCACTGCGTTCAACTTGGGTGGTCTCTTCACTGAATACGCCTGTTGATAGTAGTGCTGCAGACTCTCATGAGGTGATGGACCTGGTGAAGGATGAAGAGGATGCCTATGAGAAGGTGGACCTCTTTCTACAGTATCGGATGGTCCGACAGTTGATTGAGAAGATCCCCTCTGAGCGAGACCGGGACATTCTCAAAAGGCGCTATGCCATCGGCTATGGTGAGTCCACCTTGGTGGATATTGCAAAGGTATATGGTTTGACCAAAGAGCGTATTCGCCAGATTATCAATGGCTGTATCAAAAATATGCGCCAAGAGCTGGAGGGGGATGAGGGGTAAAGCTATGCTGCCTTACCCTTAAGTGGCTCTTTTTTGCTGTTCAGCAGCGACCGACTGACCCTCTTTAGCCAGGGCCTCCATGCGCTTACGCGCACGCTGTACATCCAAGTCCTCCAGTGTGCCACCAGTCTCAAAATGCTCAATAAACAGGGTGCCAACGGCATAGGTTAGTGCGCCGCCCATTACGCTCATTCCAATGCCTGAGCTGGCGCTACCAACACCCGGGATAAGCTTAAGGCTAGAGACAGCAAACATACCCATCCCACTGCTCAGTGCGGTAATCAGCGCCTTGGCGCGGTTACGACTGAAGCGCACGCCATACTCAATAGAGATCTCATTGACCATCTTCAGCTGAATGGCGGTGATGCCAATAACATCCACCAGTGGTACCGGAACCAGCCCCACTGAGGCCGACCAGAAGACATTCTCAACCACAATACGCTGGCAGGCCGCACGTCTCTGGCTCTCCTCAGTGATGATCACATCTTTGTCGGTTTCTATGGCTTTGATCTCTTCGTAATGTATGGTGATGGACCTGTTTTTACTGGGTGATTTTGTAAAGGGTAACACCCGTTTGCGGTCACTCCAAGGGAGGAATACACTTCGGTTACAGGTTCATTTAAATTAGGAGATTGATGATGAAAACGATGGGAGACTTTCAGCTTGAGCAGCGCATGATGCGCTACAGTAAATTTGTGCCAAGGCTCTATAACCTCTGTCTTTCAATGGGGTTTGAAGCCGGAAAAATCATGCCTTCACGCGCCTTCTGTTCAGATGAAAATCAGGGTTTTCCCATTATATTGATGGCCAAACACTTTGGGACCTTCCCCTTCAACCATGGGCGGGTAGGCGGTATTGTGGCAACGGATCGGCATGGTCCTCATGCACACCATGGACAGGATATGGTGATCATTCAGGCCAGCCATGTGGGGTATGACCCCGATAGTGGGCAATTTGGTACCTATCGTCGCTTACAGACCAGCCACTGTGAGTCGACCTCTGATTGTGGGAAAATTGCGGCAATCTCCAGTTGGTACATTAGTGAGTACCACTTTGCTTGTGAGAATATTTTGATTGAGCGAAGAGAGGATGAGGTACTGGTGACCATTGATAACCAGTTGATCGACAGCAGTCGTAAAGAGGGGTTGATGCTACGGCTAGAGAAGATGCTACAGTGTGAGGCGGCGCGTTGTGGGCGGGATGACTACACCCCGATTGAGATTCTCAGTACGGCCAAGACCTTTGTTGCAACCGACCTCTTTGCTGCACGTTTTACACAGCTGGAGGAGGGGGAGACGCAGGTGATCGGCTCTGCGTTGAAGGGTGAACTGTTCTATTTTGAGCGTGATATTGTGGATGAGGAGGAGGGGCATGATCACCTGGAGCGTAACCTGCTGCCGCACATGCCACGGATCGTGACCGCGCACTCTCCCGCGCTGGTTGCAGCGCAGGTCAATTCACAGGTCGAGTTTGACCGGGCCTTCCGTACCATTGCACGCGAACCCGCCTACCGAGGCAAGCGGCTGCTGTTTGTCTCCGGCATCCATATCGATATCTCACCACGGGAGGGGCAGATTTTCCCATTGACCAAGTTTGTGCCGTGGGCAGCCTATTTCCAAGACAGTGATGGCTCGCATGAGACCTATGAGCAGGGGGAGCTGTGGGAGATGTTGAAGTCACAAACCATAGAAAATCCAGATCAAATTGGTCTGGACGAGGCGATTCAGCAGATGGAGGGGCTACAAGAGGTGGTTGTGCAAGGTATTGATGGATGATTTTTCACTCTGGGGGATCAGTAAAAAGAGAGGGATAACGATAGAAGGAGTTTTTTGATGAAAAAGAGAATGGGGGTGGCACTCTGTATGGTGCTGGGGTTGATGCTATCGAGTGGTGGTTTTGCAGATGGTAAAATCACTGGGGGGGCTATGTCACAACACCCCGGATGGTTCAAAGAGAGCTTTCTTGATATTGGTGAGGATGTAGATGAGGCCGCAGAAGAGGGCAAGCATGTCATCCTCTTTATGCACCTCAATGGCTGTCCCTACTGTAACAAGATGACGGAGGAGAACTTTAAGCACTCCCCCGATACCCCATTTATTCAGCAGAATTTTGATGTGATTGCGATCAACATCAAAGGGGACCGAGAGGTTGCCTTTAATGAGGCGTTGAGCTTGAGTGAGAAGGCGCTGGCAGATCTGGTAAAGGTCAACTACACACCGACTACGGTCTTTCTTAATCAAGATAATCAAGTGGTACTTAAGCTCAATGGTTACCGTTCGGTGGAAAAGTTTGGATATGCGTTGCGCTATGTACAGCAGAAAAAATATAGCGAGATGAAGCTGGCAGACTATATCCAGCAGCAGAAGCAGCCCAGACAGTATCAGCTGCGGGATCATACCCTGTTTGCTGATGTGACCGATCTCAGCAGTGTGGCGGGAGAGCCACTGGCGGTGCTGTTTGAGGATAGCAGTTGTGACGGCTGTGATGCACTGCATGAGGGACACTTGAAGAATCCAGCCATCCTCAAGGTGTTGGAGTCGATGAAGGTGGTGCGGTTAGATGCAAACTCCAGCGCCCCGATTACCGATGTGGATGGCAATGTGACGACCGCACAGGCTTATGCCAAAAAGCTGGGTCTTACCTATCGTCCCGGTATCGTGCTATTTGACAAAGGCAGAGAGGTTCGCCGTATTGATGGGCTGCTCTACAGTTACCACTTTGAAGAGGTGCTGCGCTATGTGGCAGAGCGCCACTATGAACGCTTTGCGGATGGCTTCTATCAGTATCTGGGGCAGCGTACCTCAGCGCTTCTGAAGAGTGGGGTGGATATCGACCTCTCCAAATAGAGACCCATAAAATAGGGTCACATAAAAAAGCCCCCGATCTTGTTGTAGATCGGGGGCTTTTTTGTACATCTAGCTAGCGTAACTAACCACCACCAACTACATTAGCAGCCATTGAGAAGTAATGCTCATTGACCAGTATGTGAACCCAGATACTGGCTCCGTACCCCAGTGCGATCACAGGTGTCCAGCGCAGGTGACCACCAAAGGTGTATTTACCGCGTGCCTGTCCCATCAGGGCAACACCCGCAGCAGAGCCAATCGAGAGCATGCTGCCACCGACACCTGCAGTCAGGGTGACCAATAACCACTGGCCCAGTGACATATCCGGCATCATCGACAGTACTGCAAACATGACCGGGATGTTATCTACAATCGCAGAGAGTATGCCAACCAAGATGTTTGCATTGGTAGCGCCCAAATCGGTATACATAAACTCGGAGGCGAGAGAGAGATAACCAATAAAGCCCAAGCCGCCTACGGCCAGTACAACACCGTAGAAGAAGAGCAGGGTATCCCACTCTGCACGTGCCACCTTATTGAAGATGTCGAATGGCATCGCAGGGTCCATACGGTCGCCATGCTCGCCACTATCTGGTGTGTCCAACTGGTGAGTCTTCTTTAGGAAATAACCGAAGAACTGCAGATAGGCAAGTCCGGTCATCATGCCGATAACTGGGGGCAGATGGAGGAAGTTGTGGTAGCTCACTGCGGTAGCAATGGTTAGCAAGAACAGTACGATGATGCGTTTTGCTCCACGCTTCATTACTACGATCTCATCATTTGCAGTGGGCTGTTCGTCAGGCACCGCAAAGTGCATGATGGCAGCAGGGACCACAAAGTTGACCACAGAAGGGATAAATAGTGCGAAGAAGGTGCCGAAGTCTACAATGCCCTTCTGCCAAACCATCAGTGTGGTGATATCGCCGAATGGGCTGAAGGCACCACCCGCGTTGGCTGCGACCACAATGTTGATACAGGCGAGTAGCACAAACTTGCTGTTGTCACCACCGACTGCTAACACTACCGCACACATCAGTAGCGCTGTGGTGAGGTTATCCGCAATGGGGGAGATGAAGAAGGCGAGGATACCGGTCATCCAGAATAGCTGGCGGAATCCAAAGCCTTTACTGATCAGCCAAGAGCGCAAAGCATCAAACACGCGACGCTCTTCCATCGCATTAATGTAGGTCATTGCAACCAGCAGGAACAGCATCAACTCGGCAAACTCTAAGAAGTTATGACGAATCGCCACCTCTGCGGCATGTGGCATACCGTGTGAGGCGTAGACCACTGCAATCATTGCCCAGATAACACCTGCGGCAAGCAGTACAGGTTTAGATTTACGTAAGTGTGTAACCTCTTCAGCCATTACAAAGGCGTAGGCCAAGGTAAAGACAACAATAGAGAGGATACCTACAGTCTCTCCGGTTAGGTCTAGGGTTTCTCCGCCAGCTGCTGAGGCCCAAGCCAAGGCTGGGAATAGCAGAGCAGAGAGGGACAGCAGTAGCGTTTTCATAAGTTACAGAGTCTCTTCAGTTTGTGAAACGGGATTCTAATTATTAACACACTCTTACCGAGTGCGAGTCTTAAGTATATCGTTTGTTCCATATCAAAACAAAAAGGTTTCAAATTTGACAACAGCCATTACAGTCTGTAGAAATAGCAGGTTCTAATATTATGGTAGACAGCAGATTTTAATCATGGCCTCAATGGCGGCAAGAAAAGAACAGCACAGACGCTCCCTCCTGTTGGTGGGTGTGTTCACGTTTCTGTTCCACTCTGTCTTCCCTTATTACCAGATTGCAACGGCTGAGCCGACAGCGGGTATGGATGGATATACCACCACCATCTGTACCGCCTATGGGTATAAAACTGTCTTTGTCGCCTTCGATGACTCTTCACCAGAGCCTGGCGCAGACGCATCCAGCTACTATGAGTGTCCGACCTGTATCGTACAGGCCAATGCCAACGGCTGGATCGACTCATACACCCCCCTATTTGAGGCGCTGCTTCCTCAAGCTGAGGGAAAGTGGGTTGTTCAACTCTCTACGACTCCTGAGAGACTGAACTATCCCCCTTTCCTCATTCGCGGCCCTCCTGCCTGATCTCATAAAGATAAACCAACCACATACGCGCCTCACTTTGGGAGAGGTGTGGCGCGTATTGCTGAAGTAACCCTTCAGCAATGGCTGGCAGCACACGATGGTGTTGTCACTGGAAATAGACTTTTAAGAGAGATTTAGATATGAAAACCAATTTTTATCGTGTGATGGGTGCATTGTTGCTGATGGCAACCTCTTCAATTCAGGCTGCAGGATTGATGGTGAGTGACCCTTGGGTACGTGCGGCACCACCGAACGCCCCTGCGCTGGCGGCATTTATGACACTGGAAAACCACACTAATAGTGATTTGGCGTTGGTTGAGGTACGTACCTCGCTGCCTGTTGCACGTGTTGAGTTGCACCGTACCATCATGGCTGATGGGATGATGAAGATGGTTCAACAGAAACAGATGCCAGTAGCTGCGCATGGTTCACTGCAACTGAAACCAGGTAGTTGGCACATCATGTTGATCGGACCTAAAGAAGTACCGGTTATGGGTGATAGCGTAGCGCTAACACTGGTGTTGAGTGATGGTTCTGAGCAGAAGATCACCGCCAAGGTACGTAAGGGAAATATGATGATGAAGGGTGGTCATAACAAGATGATGCATCACTAAATAATAGATTCTGATAAAAGACGGTAGGGGTGTATGCCTCGACCGTTTTTTATTGCAGTTTTGGCATCTTTCAAGGGCAATAACAAAATGACTACGCAACCTTATAGCGTATTTTATAAAGTGGGTCGAGGTTGGCTAATGTTGGCAGCAGCCCTGCTTCTGGGTGGCTGTGGTAGCAGTAACCCTCCGCCGAAAACGGAGGCGGCGACTATTCTGCCGCAAGCTAAAGCGATCTCCGCATTTACGTTGTCGCGCGGGCCGGAGAAAACGTTTGATGATGAGAACCTGAAGGGGCGTTGGAGTCTCTTCTTTTTTGGCTATACCCGTTGTCCAGATGTCTGTCCTACCGAACTCTTTACCTTGGCAGAGACTCTGCGCAAGATTGAAGAGAAGTCAGACACAGCCCAAGAGAAGCCACAAGTGGTCTTTGTCTCAGTAGATCCACAGCAGGACCAGCCAGAGGCCGTGCAAAAATATGTGAGCTTCTACCACCCTGAATTTATTGGTGTAACGGGTGAGCAGGTGGCTGTAGATAAGCTTGCTCGGTCGATGGGTGCAATCTATGAGCGTGCCTACTTCCTTAATGGTAAGGCGTTAATCTTTGACCCAGAAGAGGGGGCTCCTGAAGGGTTGGAGAACTCGTACCTGATTAACCACTCGGCAACCATCTTTCTGGTGAACCCAGAGGGTAAGCTGCATGCGGTGTTCTCATCCCCTCATATGTCTGACACCATTATGAAAGATCTGGCTGCTATTCAGCAGAGTTGGGGCTGATTTATCATTATGAATGGTTGTGTAAGTTACTGCAGTGAAAGTCCCCTCCCTCAAGCAGGGGGAGGGCTAGGGTGGGGGTTGAACCTGCCAATACTTAGGCAACGATTAACATATCCATGTTGAATAACCTCTACAAAAACCGTTTTTATCAGCTTCAGAGTGCGCGTGTTGTGCTCTGGGTACTGCTGCTGCAGCTGATTTCACCTGCGGTTTATGCTCTTGTCTCTGAGCCAGAGCCCAATGGTTATCTCACAACGTACTGCTCTGTACAGGGTACGCAGATGGTTTGGGTTGAATTTGAGGAAGAGCAAAGTGGCTCTTTTGTTGCGGATATTGAGTGTCCCTACTGTCTTTTGAATCTATTTTCAGCAGATTCGATGGCCGCTACCAGCGCTCAACTGCTTCATCGGCTTGAAGCGACCCACGTTGTTGATCTACCCTCTCAAGAGTCTATACATAGCAGTAATTATCTACAGTTACTGCCTATTCGAGCACCACCACACGCTGTTTGATTCCGGTTGTCTAAATAGAACCCAGTAAGGGTTCTGCCTGTATCAATAGCTAAGAGGTGTTGTGTAATGGTTGTCCAATGGTTTGGCATACGTGCAGTGTGCCAGCTACTTATCGTCTGCTTCTATTTGAGTTACCCACTGCAGAGTGGGTAGCTGTCGCGAGAGCGATGGTTTTCAGCCTGGCGGTTTGAATCTCATGTTACAGAATCCACGTCTTTTATTGGCGGCCTCCATCTCCATTGCGGTGCATGGAGCATTTGCGGCTGCGTTGCTGACTCAACAAGAGGAGGCACAGTTGCTGGAAAGTTCTAGTCCATTTGAGATGGTTGTATTGGCAGAGCAGCGGGTGGATCTGGCGATGCCATCTGAAGGGCTGGGGGGGAATCCTCAGCCAGAACCAGAGCCAGAGCCAGAGCCAGAGCCAGAGCCAGAGCCAGAGCCAGAGCCAGAGCCAGA
>JABGQL010000049.1 GCA_018648825.1 Gammaproteobacteria bacterium | reverse complement strand
TGCGACCCTCGCCTTGTAAGGGCGATGCTCTCCCAGCTGAGCTAAGCACCCTATCTTGTGGACCAGCTTAAATTCTCATTTACTCTGTGTCATCCCACTCAGATAGCGCGCGTAGTTTAAGGGAAAGCGACTGCTATTGCCAGCACTAAAACTACTTTTTTCACATTTTTTTACGCTGCTGTACTACTCAGTGCGTCTGTACAGAAGAACCCTTACCTTTTCCTCTGCTTTTCTTCGCTACTTCCTCTTTCTCTCCTGCTTGGTCGGCTCGGATCTCCTCCTCAGTCAGCGGTTGAGGTGAAGATTGCAGCGCAATTTCTAATACCTCCTCCACCCAACGGACGGGCTTTACATCCAAGTCTTTCAGGATCTTCTCTGGAATCTCTTTCAAATCCTTACGATTCTCTTCCGGGATCATCACCGTGCGAATACCTCCACGGTGAGCCGCCAGCAGCTTCTCTTTCAGGCCGCCAATCGGCAACACCTCACCGCGCAGGGTGATCTCACCCGTCATCGCCACATCGGCACGCACCGGGATCTGAGTTAAAGTAGAGACCAACGTAGTACACATACCGATACCGGCACTGGGGCCATCCTTTGGAATCGCCCCCTCTGGAACATGGATATGGATATCACGTTTCTCGTAGGTGGAGGCCTTGATCCCTAACTGCGATGAGCGACTGCGAACCACGGTCATCGCCGCCTCTATCGACTCCTTCATCACATCACCCAGCTGTCCGGTGACAGAGAATTTACCCTTACCCGCCATTACAGCACCTTCAATGGTGAGCAGCTCTCCCCCCACTTCCGTCCAAGCCAACCCTGTCACCTGACCAATTTGATCCTTCTCATCAGCCACACCATAACGGAACTTCTTCACCCCAAGATAATCTTCCAAATTACGCACCGTAATCGAGACCTTACCCTTACGCTTTTTCAGCACCAGCTCCTTCACCACCTTGCGCATCACCTTGGCGATCTCACGCTCTAGGTTACGCACGCCGGCCTCACGGGTGTAGAGACGGATAATCTGTCGAACCGCCTCCTCACTGAAGCTAACCTCTTTCTCCTTAAGCCCATTCTCTTTCATCTTTTTGGGCATCAGATATTGCTGTGCAATATTGAGCTTCTCCTCCTCGGTATAACCGGGGATACGGATCACCTCCATACGATCACGTAGTGGACCGGGGATATTCATGCTGTTGGCTGTGGCGACAAACATGGTATCGGAGAGGTCATAATCGACCTCCAGATAGTGGTCACCAAAGGTGTGATTCTGTTCTGGATCGAGCACTTCTAGCAGCGCAGAGGCGGGATCCCCTCGGAAATCCATCGCCATCTTGTCGATCTCATCCAGCAGGAAGAGTGGATTCTTCACCTCCACCTTGCTCATATTCTGGATAATTTTACCCGGCATAGAGCCAATGTAGGTACGGCGATGGCCACGGATCTCCGCCTCATCCCGTACACCACCCAACGCCATGCGTACATATTTACGGCTGGTGGCACGCGCAATGGAGCGCCCCAACGAGGTCTTGCCGACACCGGGAGGCCCCACCAGACAGAGGATAGCCCCTTTAATCTTACCCACACGCTTCTGCACCGCGAGATACTCAAGAATACGCTCCTTGACCTCTTCCAGACCGTAATGGTCTTCATTTAAAACCTTCTCGGCACGCGCTAGGTCATTCTTCAATCGAGAGCGCTTTTTCCATGGCACCCCGATCAAGGTCTCAATATAGGTACGTACTACTGCAGCTTCAGCAGACATCGGCGACATCATCTTCAGCTTCTTCAGTTCAGAGTCAGCCTTTGCACGTGCCTCATCACTCAGCTCGGCATCCTTGACCTTGCGCTCCAGCTCTTCTGACTCATTGGTACCATCTTCTGAGTCACCCAACTCTTTCTGGATCGCCTTGATCTGCTCATTGAGGTAGAACTCGCGCTGATTGCGCTCCATCTGTTTCTTGACGCGCCCCCGAACCCGTTTCTCTACCTCTAGGATATCCAACTCCCCCTCCATCACCGAGAGGATAAACTCCATCCGCTCTTGGATATCAAAGGTCTCTAATAACTGCTGCTTCTCTTCGATCTTCAGCGTCATGTGGGCGGCAACCGTATCACTGAGGCGACCCGCATCATCAATCCCTGCCAACGAGGTGAGCACCTCTGGAGGGATCTTCTTATTCATCTTGACGTAGTGCTCAAATTGCCCCTGAATGGAACGAGAGAGCACCTCCAGCTCATCACTGTTTTCATGCCGCTCGTGGTGCACCATAGCATGTGCACGCAGGTACCCCTGCTGCTCATGAAACTGATTAACCTGCGCTCGCTGCTCCCCCTCAACCAGCACCTTGACGGTACCATCTGGCAACTTCAGCAGTTGAAGGATTGTCGCCACCGTACCCGCCAGAAACAGGTCTTCAGCCTTGGGCTCATCTTCGGTTGCGCTCTGTTGCGCCACCAGCAGGATCTTCTTCTGATCGGCCATCGCCGCCTCTAGCGCGAGGATCGAACGGTCTCGACCTACAAACAGCGGGATCACCATGTGCGGATAGACCACCACATCACGCAGTGGCAGGACTGCAAACTCTTGTTCTAATACGTCCATATTATTCTTCTCTTTAAACCACTTTTCATACAAAAAGGGCACAGAGAACACAGAGCCGTTACTCTCTCTGGTTCTCTGTGCCCTCTGAGGTTAATTCATTAATAAGGTTACTCAGCAGCAGCCAATTTACGCTCTTCTCCACCATCAAAAATCAGCAACGGCTCTGACTTACCCTCAATCACCGATGCGTCCACCACCACCTTCTCCACATCATCATAAGAGGGGAGGTGGTACATAGTATCCAGCAGCGCATGCTCTAAAATGGAGCGCAACCCACGCGCACCGGTTTTACGGGTGATCCCTTTCTTGGCGATGGCGTGCAGTGCATCTTTACGAATATCAAGTTCCGCACCCTCCATCTCGAAGAGCTTGCCATACTGCTTGGTCAATGCGTTCTTCGGTTCAGTCAAAATCTGCACCAGCGCATCTTCATCCAGCTCTTCCAGCGTTGCTTCAACGGGCAGACGTCCAACGAACTCTGGAATCAACCCATACTTGATCAGATCTTCTGGCTCTACCCCTGCCAGCACTTCACTGATTGAGCGCTCATCACTCTTGCTCTTCACCTCAGCGGCAAAACCGATGCCGCCCTTCTCGGAACGGTCACGAATAATTTTGTCCAGCCCTGCAAAGGCTCCGCCACAGATAAAGAGGATCTTGCTGGTATCAACCTGCAAAAACTCCTGTTGAGGGTGTTTACGCCCCCCCTGAGGAGGTACTGAAGCGATAGTCCCCTCAACCAACTTCAACAACGCCTGCTGTACCCCTTCACCTGAAACATCACGGGTGATAGAGGGGTTATCAGACTTGCGGGTGATTTTGTCAATTTCATCGATATAGATGATACCGCTCTCTGCCTTGGCGACATCGTAGTCACACTTCATCAGCAGTTTCTGAACGATATTCTCAACATCCTCTCCCACATAACCCGCTTCGGTCAGCGTGGTGGCATCGGCCATCGTGAAAGGTACATTGAGAATACGGGCCAAGGTCTCTGCCAACAACGTCTTGCCACAACCAGTTGGACCGATCAGCAATACGTTACTCTTGGCGAGCTCGACATCATCTTTCTTGTAGCCGTGCTCAACTCGCTTGTAGTGGTTATAGACCGCCACCGAGAGTGCCTTCTTGGCTCGATCCTGGCTGATCACATAATCATCCAGCGTAGAACGAATCTTCTCTGGAATTGGCAATGCATTCTCAGAGGCGGTCTCTTCCCCCTCCTCCTGCTCCTCACGAATAATATCGTTGCAAAGCTCTACACACTCATCACAGACATAGACAGAAGGGCCTGCAATCAGTTTACGTACCTCATTCTGACTCTTCCCACAGAAGGAACAGTAGAGTAGCTTGCTATCATCCTCTTTATCACTCATCGGTTTCCACCTCTACACTCATTGTCGGATACTCATATATTTTGTGCGGTAGTTGTAGCGTATCACACTTCAACCTTGACGCAATCATACAAGAATCACACCACAATAACCAACCTTTTCCATTGGTTATTGTGGTTCGTTATTGCTCTCGACTGGTCAATACTTTATCGATTAACCCATACGCTACCGACTCTTCACCACCCATAAAGTTGTCACGGTCAGTGTCTTCGCGAACCTGCTCAATCGGCTGTCCGGTATGGATAGAGAGAATCTTGTTCAGACGCTCACGCACCTTAAGGATCTCCTGTGCATGAATCTCAAAATCAGAAGCCTGCCCTTGGAAACCACCCAGCGGCTGGTGAATCATCATCCGCGAGTGTGGTAGACAGTAACGCTTATCCGCAGCACCACCCGCCAGCAGTAGAGCCCCCATACTGGCCGCTTGGCCGATACACATGGTGCTCACATCAGGTTTGATAAACTGCATGGTGTCGTAGATCGACATCCCCGCAGTCACCGAACCACCCGGTGAGTTGATATAGAGATGAATATCCTTATCAGGATTTTCGGACTCCAAAAACAGCAGCTGCGCAACGACCAGGTTAGCCATGTGGTCTTCGACCTGCCCCACCATAAAGATGACGCGCTCTTTTAGCAATCTGGAGTAGATGTCGTAGGCGCGTTCCCCGCGAGAGGACTGCTCTACAACCATTGGCACCATGCCGGAGTTTTCGATGATTGAGCTCATGGCTATCTCTCTGCAGTAGGTTTAGGCGTTATTGCGGTTTGCATTGGCTTTGGTCATCAGCTCTTCAAAGCCGATACTCTCATCCGATACCGCAGCATCCTTCATTACCAGATCTACCACCTGCTCTTCCATCACCAGATTCTGTACACCTTCCAGATATTGTGGATTCTGATTGTAGTACTCGATCACCTCTTCTGGCTTCTCATAACCGGCCGCCATAGTCTCGATCTGTTGCTGTACACGAACAGGATCAACCTGCACATTGTGCTCACGAACCACCTCAGCCAGAACCAGACCCAACTTGACGCGACGCTCTGCCTGCCCTTTGAACAGCTCTGAACTCAATGGTACGCCCTGACCTTGGGCACCCATCTGTTGTTGCATGTTCTCAGCCATACGTGCGGCCTCTTCCTCGATCATGGCACTCGGTATATCAAAGGTGTGTGCCTCATAGAGACCATCCATCACCTGATCTTTCGCCACCTGCGTTACCGCCTGATCACACTCACGCTGCATATTCTCTTTAATCTGAGCACGGAAGGCATCTAGACCACCCTCTTTGACACCATATTTCTCGATAAACTCATCATCAACCTCAGGCAGTACCGATTCAGAGATAGAGTTAACCTTGATCTCGAACTGCGCAGCCTTGCCAGAGAGCTCTTCGGCAGAGTAATCTTCAGGGAAGGTGACATCAATGCTCTTCTCCTCGCCCACCTTCATACCGATAATACCCTCTTCAAAACCGCCAATCATGGAGCCAGAACCGAGCGTGACAGGCACACCTTCTGCTGCACCGCGGTCAAACTCCTCACCATCGATACTACCCTTAAAGTCGATATTGACCTGATCGCCATCCCCTGCTTCGCGCTCTACTTCACTCCAGCTCTTCTGCTGTTCGCGCAGATTGTCGATCATCTTGTCTAGATTTTCATCGCTCAGCTCTACCGCTGGCTTAGCGATCTTAATGTCGGCAAAGGAGGCGACCTCAAACTCAGGATAGACCTCAAAGGTGGCGGTATATTTTAGCCCTTCACCTTCCGCGATCTCTTCTGGGGTAATTTTAGGGGCACCCGCTGGAGCCAAGTTCTCTTGATTAACCGCCTCACCAAAGGTGGCTTGAATCAGCTCTTCTGCCACCTCATAGCGTACAGAGGTGCTGAAACGTTTCTTAACCACGGTCATAGGCACCTTGCCAGGACGGAAACCGTTTATTTTTACGGTATTCTTCAGACGGTTGAGGCGTTCACTAACCTCTTTTTCCACACGCTCTGCGGGAACGGTGATGGTCATTGCGCGCTCAAGGCCCTGGGTTGTTTCTACAGATACTTCCATGTCAAATCTCGATTCAGTGGTTGAAAAAAACAGATACGACTCCCGCTCAATGGTCGGGAGCAAATCACAAGCGGGGTATTCTAGTACAGCACAAAAGAAAACACTATGAGCGATCTCTAAAAGTCTCCTTTAACATCATAAAAGGCAGGGGCACTCTTACAGTTTCGACTCCAGCTCCTCCTCAATGGTACGGTTTTTCCCTGATGCGGCCATATACTTCTTCAACGCATAGCGCAGCTGCTTCTCAACCTGGCGCTTCTCTTCTGAGCGGTTCCATGCATCCACCAATGTTCTTGCCATCTGATAGATCTCATCCCGGTTAAACGGTTTCCTCAATAGCAACACATCACGCTCCAAAGTCTCATGGATCTCATCCACGGTTTTGTCGGTATACGCGGTGACAATGACGATGTAGATTCGCGAATCCAACTCACGCAATTTTTTCGCCGTCTTCAAACCATCCCAGCCCGGCGGCATTCTCATATCGATAAAGGCGACAGAGAATGGCTCTCCGCAACTGAGTGCCTCTTCTGCCAAACTGGCCCCATCCTGCCCTTGCAGTGCTGTTGCTGTATCAAAACGCTCCCCAGCGGTGGGGACATCAATCCCCGTAAGTGCCGCAAAATCAGAAACAGCACTCTCTTCTGGCGCAAGGATGCCCAGATAGGTGTCAATCATCTTCTGGTCATCATCAATAATTAGTATCTTTTTATTTTTCATTACTCTTCCCCAACCTCTCTCATATCAAGATTGCAACATAGTCTCTGTACTGCGCTGCAGCATCGCAGCACTCTCTGGTATCGATCGCTGCCAAAATTTGGATAACCGCTCCGCAAGGCGGTCAACATCTAGGGCCGCACTGCTTGTAGGTGCACACGCTGTCAATGCCCGCTCCTCCACCATCGAGCGCCGGACTGCGCCATCATAACGAATAAAGCCGAAATATTCGGGTGATAGTGAGAGACCATGCTGCATCGCGCGGGTGATCTGTTCCGTCACCTGCAGATCTTCGACGCGATCTCCCATATTGAAGACAATTCGAGGGGTGTACTGCTGTAGCCGCTCTTTGATGGTACGTGCCATCTGCGGATTGAGCTGTTCAACCTCTCGCAGCAGTGTATTCACGGTAACGGGGTTCATCTCCATGGTTGCCCGGAATGCTTGTGTCAGCTTCTGGTAGACCGCATCATCATGCTGTGCCACCACAGTAATGATCCAGTAAGAGAAGTTCTTCAAGAAGGAGAGCAGATTCATGATGGCGGGCGTTTCAAAACTGGTCACCAACAGCCCACGATGCACCATACCAAAGAAGCCTAAGGTATTCAGTGCGCTACCTGCTCCGAGGTCAAGCAGGATGATCTCTCCAGGCAGTTGCCCCAGCTGATCCAATAACTGCTTACGCTGTCGTGCAGGGATATTGGCCATAAACGGGGTACGTCCATCACCGGGTAAAAAACTGAGATTATTCCACGGTGTCTGCAATAGGTATTGTGAGAGTCTTTGGGAGGCCCCATCCCCCTTAAGGAAATCACCCACCCCAGGATAGCGGTTGGGCAACCCCAGACAGGTGTGAAGATTGGAGCCTCCCAGATCAAGATCAACCACCGTTGTGCGATAACCACGCGCCGCCAGTGCGATACCTAAATTAGATACCAACATACTTTTGCCCACGCCACCTTTGCCACTGGCAACAGGAATTATGATTTTATCGCCCTTCACAGCCTCTCCTTACCTAGATCATTCACGCGATTATCTCCCTGACTGTTCAAGATGATACTCAATGGATCGACTCCAGACGAAGCACCACACCCACTTCACTGTCACCCAGCACGGCAACACCGGAGGCATCACGCACATCCGACAGCACCCCTTTGAGCGGTCGAATCATCACCTGCTGCTGATCAATCAACTCATCCACTGGACAGGCGACCAGCTCTCCCTGATCACCCACCTCAACCACCACCATCAGTTGACGTTCCTGGTCACCCAGTTCCATCCCAGCAAGCAGTTTTAGCGGAATCAGTGAACCATCCAGATGAAGCATCTGCTGCCCTCCATCAGCCGAAGCATACACCAGCTGCTCCGAACGAATCTGTACAATGCGGCGCACAAAGTGGACTGGAATCACATAGCGCACGGACCTGATCAGCACCACTAAGCCGTTAATCACTGCCATCGAAAGAGGAACCGAGACCCATACCTGCAACCCTCTCTCTGTTTTGGCATCATGGATAATGCGTAAACTCCCTCCCATCGCCTCAATGCGCTTACGCAGTGGAGAGAACTCAAAGCTTGACTCTCCATCATGAAAAGAGACCGCCCCAAAACCATCTTGCAACAGCCAGTCACTCTGTTCCAGTGAGGGCTTGGCTGTCGTAGCATACTGCTCTTGCCACCGCGCCATCTGCTGCTGCAGTTGCTGCGCGTCAAAGCCGCCCCCATCATCCCCTATAATTACTTCAAAGCGGTCATGTGATTTGTGCAGTCGAACCGTCAATTCAGCCGTTGAGGATTTTCCTTGCTCCATCCGCTCTACAACCGACTCAATACTGCAGAGTGATACCTCCAGTAATTCACGTAGCGGTTGATGCAACTTCTCCAGCAACCCACGTTCCACCTCTACCCCCTCACCCTCCACCAGTAGACGCACACTCTTCTTATGCTCTGCTGCACGGTCTCCAACCCAGTCCTCAACACCATTCATCAACTCCGAGGCAGAGACCGCATCCGCCTGGTGCACCAACTCCTGAAGCCGCCCAACCGAAACACCAATCTCATTTTCCAACTGCCCCAAAACAGTGGTGTGACGCTTCCAAGCCTCTAACTCATCCTGAATGGTTACACGTACCTGTTTCCAATCCTCTCCCTTCTTCATCTCCTGATCGATACGATCCAGCAGGTCTAGTTTAGAGAAACTATGGGTTACATGGTGCAGCATTGCCTGTACCGAAACGAGGTCGCCAACGGTCTCCATCAATCCTGCTGTTGAGAAGTTTCCAGCCGATACAGTACCAGCTTGCGCAGTTCCGGCAGACTGCACCACATCAGAGCGCAAAACATGATCCCGCAACCGTAACAGCGTACCGCTGGGATCAATATTAACCAGCCCCCGTGCCACCTCTTCTGCATCCCAAGTCGATGCAATAAGAAAGTCAAACAGAGAGCGATCCTCTTTCAGTACCGTAAAGTTGGTAATGATCTCGATCTCTTCAGACTGTGACCAACTATAGAACCCTGTCGCCACCTCTTCATATTGGTCCATATCCGTATGGATAATATAGAAGTGGTAGCCCCGCTCCAGTGCGCTGCCGACAGCCTGAAGACTGTCTGGAGTAAAGACCTCAAAGAAGTCCTCCGGTAAGTCTAGTTGATCCAACACATCTCTCGCGCTCTGGATCAGACTACTACCCGAATTCATATAGAGTAGATTCTCTACCCGCCCCATCATCTCCTCAAAGAATGAACTTTGGGCACTGCCACCATCACGAACAATGTCAATGACCCCACCCAGCTCAAGCACAAACTCACGCGTCAGGCTAACCAAGCTTGTTGTGGTATTCAGCTCATGTTGTGTAATTCTGGCGTAGAAATCAGCCAACGAAAGAGCTAGGCCAGCGGCAGCTGTCAACTCATAGAAGATTGCAGAGTGGTGGATAGAACGCAGGTGCTGTTCAGCCTGCGCCTCTAGCTGCAGCTGCTCTATCCCCTCTGCATCTACACCCTTCAAACTGTCAAGAAGATCCAGCAGTTCTGCCAACTCTTCATAGACTCGTTCTGCATGTGTCTGACGGAATACCCAAGAGATATCCAGCGGCATCCCCGTCGATGTCTGGTTGAGGTCTGGAATCGCCTCTTGAATGGCGGTCATCTCCTCATACAGCTTGAGTTCCAACTCATCCAGTACCTGGTCCAGCGCAGCACCACGCTGACGCTTTAAAGCCAATTGCCCCAGCTCCAGAATTTCGATCAGATGGTCATACCCCATCTTTTCTGCATCGTTACGAATCTCATCCAGTAACCCCAGCACACCAGAGAGACGCTGCTGCTCACTGAGTTCACTCTGCCCCCAAATGCTCCGCAACCCCATCAGTTGCTCTTCCTCTTTCTCCAAGAAGTCTTGGACAAAGACTGGGGTAAAGATCGGGTCTACCTCATCGTCACCGTCGGGTTCATAGAGCGCTCCCTCTGGAGCATGGACAGGCAACTGATCTGCCACTTCATCAAAGGCATCAGAGCCGCCAAAGAAGTCATCATCTGAGGCCGTTACACTCTCTGCTGTTTCTCTCTCTTCTGCCCTTTCTATCGCATCTATGGTTACAGCCGTCTGATCTGCAACGGGCGCTGTCAGCCCTCCAGTCTGCAACTCTGTCTCCAGCTCAGTAAGCTGCCCACCAATCCAGCCAATCCCCTCATTCAGCTGCTGTACATCTCGCTGCTGCTGCATTGACTGTAGGTGTTTCAGCAGTGGCTCATATCCCATGCGCTCTACTGCAAAACTGAACTCCTCCAACTCTTGGTAGAATGCCTGATACTGTGCTTCAGTAGCATCTC
Organism: Gammaproteobacteria bacterium; assembly: GCA_018648825.1. Taxonomy (GTDB): domain Bacteria; phylum Pseudomonadota; class Gammaproteobacteria; genus Thiopontia. The sequence continues at coordinate 3,638 of JABGQL010000049.1, read as the reverse complement.
CTGCCAGCAACTCTACTCCGGCATTGAGCTGCTCCAGAGCCTCCCACCCCATATCCACAAAAATCTGTACATAGAGAGGGTCCTTGGCCGGGTCCTCTAGCTCTACGTTATCCTCAACTGCATCTGCAACCTCTTCCACATCTGCAGTCTCTTCTGCGTGTGGAGCGGCCAAAAACTGCTCCAGACGCAGAATCGTTGGAGAGAGCTCTTGCTCGGTCAAATCCTGTTTGCTTTCGAGAATCCGTTCCAACCCACCCCGAATCAGATCCATCGCCTCTAACAACAGAGTGATCAATCTATTGGATACCTCAATCGCCCCCTCTCGCAACAACCCGACCAGATCTTCACAGCGGTGCGCCAGTACCTCAACCTGCACCAACCCCATTACATTGGCGGTACCCTTGATGGTGTGAATCGCACGAAAGAGTCGGTCAAGCTGCTCCATACTGCTGCCATCATGTTCTAGCTTCAGCAGCACGGCCTCAATCTCATCTAGGTTTTCTCGGGTCTCATCAATGGTGAGTTCCCAGAGGTCCTTCTGGTCATCTTCAAAAAAGCCAAAATCACTCTCTTCTGCCTGTTCTGTGGCCTCTGGACTAAAGAAACCAAATCCATCATCCTCCTCACCATCACCTGCAGGTTCACTATCGAAGAAGGCAAAACCCTGCTCCTCCTCAGAGGCTGTATTTGAGTCTGGCTCAAAAAAGCCAAACCCATCCTCTTTCTCACGATCATCTGCAGGCTCACTATCAAAGAAGGCGAAGCCCTGCTCCTCTTCAGGCTCTATCGGGTCCATATCAAAGAACCCAAACTCTTCATCGGATGCTTGCCCTGCAGATTCTACTGCGACCTTCTCACCAGAAGAGCCGCCCGCATCGCTTTGATGTGCCGCTATCAGCTGATCAATCAACGCCTTTGAGTCAGACAGTTTCCCATCCCCCAGTGAGTCGCTGGCATGCTGGTGTAACTGTCGCAGACGATCCAACGCCTCTAACAGCAGAGAGGTGTTCTCTTCACTCAGCGCCAGCCCTTGGTCACGCAACAGCCCCACCAAGTCCTCACTGCGGTGGGCAATCTGCTCCATCACCGTCAACCCCATCATCCCTGAACTACTCTTGAAGGTATGCATGGCACGGAACAGTTGGCTGATCAGATCACTGTCCGTAGGGTCATTCTCCAATGCCAGCAAGCTCTCCTCAATGGTGTAGAGTAGTTCATCCATCTCATCAGAAACCGTGTTCCAAAGTTCAGCGAACTCCTCTGGGGCCAACCCCAGAGAGGACTCTTGGAAGTCTGATTCTGAAACGGATACAACCACCTCTCCACCGGCACTGGCCAGTGCAACAGAGAGCTTCTCAACCAAACCACGGGTCAAATCAGCAGGGGCATCGGAACGCTGTTCCGAAACATACTCACGGGTAGTCGCCAGCAGATCAACCGTCTCCAGTAACAGCTCTAATACTGTAGCGGGCAGCGGTAACTGCTTACCACGGAAGTAGTCGACCAGATCCTCACTGCGATGTGCCAGCGCTTCCGTCACCGAACACCCCATCATTCCGGTGGAACTTTTATAGGTGTGCATCGCTCGGAACAGCGTATTGATGGTCTCACTATCTGCGGGGTCTTGCTCTAAAGAGAGCAGTGCAGACTCCATCTCCTCACCCAGCTCTGCAAGCTCATCCGAGACAGTGCCCCAGAGCTCATCCAGCAGTGCGCCATCCAGTATTGAATCGTCTTTCATAGCGTGCTATTGCCTAATCAGGAGCTTCATGCCGCAGCGATCCCCAAGACACGATAGGCCATCTCCACCAATTCACTGCCGCGCTTCTGCTCCAAGTCATAGGAGACCGCACCTGATGGCTTGGAGACCAAACCATCGGCCCCCAACATCCTAGCCTGCACCGCCTTATTGGAACCCATCGGAGTTACCGAGGAGAGCACAATCACTCGGGCACGACTCTTAAGCCGTACATGGCGTAGAAACTCCAGTCCATCCATCTCTGGCATCTCAATATCCAGCAAAATCAGATCCGGTCTGACTTTCCCAAGCTGTTTCAGTGCATCTTTACCGTTGGCTGCGGTTGCCACCACCTCAAGGCCGGAAACTCCCTTCAGCATGTCGCCAATAACCGCCCTCATAATGGTTGAGTCATCCACAATCATGACCGTCTTATTGTTCATGGCTTCACCCTTAAAAAAACAGATAGGAATAAAGTAGATGGAGGTAGCACCCGTATCACGCCTTTATTGAGTAGATCAGAAATCACCGAAGTCACGCTCATCCTGGTCCAACGGCAGGACCTCATGGGGCTGCGCCTCTTCTCTCACCGGCTCAGCCACTGTTGCTGGGGGGGAAGCTGCTGCTCTTCTCTGTAGCTGAGGCTGTGGTGCTACCGCTCTTGAATGGGCAGAGTGGGCAGGTGCTGCACCACTCAACTGGAAGCGCGCTACTTCAGAGGAGAGTTGATCAGTCAGACTCGCCAACTCATCTGCAGCACTTGCCATCTCTAGGCTCTGTTGACTACCTGACTGCGCACCATCACTAATCTGAGCAACGGCATCATTGACCTGTGCAATCCCCTTGGTCTGCTCCTCACTAGCCGTTGAGATTTCAGCCACCAAGTCTCGAACCTTGACCACATTCTCTACAATACCCTCCAGTGCAGTTGCCGTTGCATCGGCAACCTTCACCCCTTCACTCACTTGATGGGTAGACTGCTCGATCAGATCAGCGGTCTCCTTGGCAGCTTGAGCACTGCGCCCAGCCAGATCTCTCACCTCTTGTGCGACCACGGCAAAGCCCTTGCCATACTTCCCTGCACGTGCTGCTTCAACCGCCGCATTAAGGGCCAACAGATTGGTCTGGAAAGCGATCTCATCAATCACCTTGATGATTTTGGCTATATCTTGTGAGGAGTTGGAGATCTCATCCATCGAACGGATCATCTCCTTCATGGTTTGTTGCCCTTGGTCTGCAACACTATTGGTCTCCTGCACCAACTGGTTGGCTACACCTGCGTTCTCGGCATTAGATTTGACTTGGCTATCGGTCTCTTCCAAGCTGGTACTCACCTGCTCAATAGCCGAAGACTGCTGCTCCGTAGAGGAGGCGAGCTCTTGACTGCTTGAGCGTACCTGGCTCACAGAACCATTGACCTGATCAATCACCAGTCGGGTCTGCTGTAACACGTCATTAAAGCTCTCCATCAACTGATTGATAGAGCCTGCCATACGCCCCATAAAGCCATTAAAGTTGCTGCTATCAAGACGGTTGGTGAGGTCTCCATCGACCGCATCTTGTACCAACTTCTCTACCTGCTCCTCGGCCAAGACTTGCTCGGTTACATCAGCCCACTCCACCGATGCCCCCAACCGTTCACCCGCCTCATTGATCACCGGATTAGCTGAGAGATCAAAGATCCTATCACCAATGCGGATCTGTGCTTCATAGGTGTTGGTAAAGGTCGACAACAGCTGCGCCTGATGCTGTGGATTTTTATGGAAGATATCGATACTACCACCCAGCAGAGCATCCACACGGAAGTTGGCCAGCTCTTGCTGTATTGAGCGCTCATTCTTACGCATCATCTCAACCACAGCAGGGTTCATATAGACGATATTTCGATCATTATCGGCAA
>JABGQL010000124.1:8068-14280 GCA_018648825.1 Gammaproteobacteria bacterium | reverse complement strand
GATAAAACAGAGAACCCTATCTGGGAACAGATTGCAGAGCGCTGTCTCGGCTGCGGTAACTGTACGGCGCTCTGTCCCACCTGCTTCTGTCACCGAGAAGAGGAGGTTGCCACGCTGGATCTACAGCAGAGCAGTCACCAGCGGGTCTGGGACTCCTGTTTCAGTGATGAACACAGCCAACTGCACGGTATCCCGGTGCGCACAGGGCGGCGTGAGCGTTATCGTCAGTGGATGACCCATAAGCTGGCAGGGTGGCATGATCAGTTTGGGGAGAGTGGCTGTGTCGGTTGTGGGCGTTGTATCACTTGGTGTCCAGTGGGAATCGACCTGGTTCAGGAGTCCGCTCGCTTTGTGGAGGCGCAGAATGATGCCTGATAGCATGCACCCCTCTCGAATTCCAATGGTGGCTGAAGTGATAGATCGACAGCAGGAGAGTGAGGATGTCTTTACCCTGCGTTTGCAGTTGATTGACCCACAACAGCGCTCGAACTACCGATTCCAGCCGGGACAGTTCAATATGGTCTACCTGCATGGGGTGGGGGAGGTGGCGATCTCTATCGTCTCAGATCGAGAAGATACCACGTTACTGAACCACACCATCCGTGCGGTGGGGCGGGTCACACGTGGCCTGGAACAGTTACAGGCTGGGCAGCAGATCGGTCTGCGCGGCCCCTATGGTCGAGGGTGGCCGATGCAGCAGTCCAAAGGGCGTGATTTAGTCATGGTGACTGGAGGATTAGGATGCGCCCCAGTGGTCGCAGCTATCAGCGCAGTGGAGCAGCAGCGTGTTGACTACGGGCGCTTGGCGATTATCGAGGGGGTGCGCCACCACCAAGATCTGATCTATCCAGAGCGTTTCCACCACTGGAAGCAGATGGAACGCACAGAGGTGGTGCTCTGCTGTAGTGAAGACAAAGCGGCACCATGGCCGTGGCATACCGACCGTGTGACTGCACATCTTGATGAGATGGATATTGATCTCCCCCAAGCTGTAGCCTTCCTCTGTGGACCTGAAGGGATGATGGTGGCTGCTGCAGAGACCTTACAACAACAGGGGCTGGCCGCTGAATCAACCTGGCTCAGCTTAGAGCGCAATATGCAGTGTGGGGATGGCTTCTGCGGACACTGCCAGCTGGGAGGCTATTTTGTCTGTAAAGATGGCCCTGTCTTTCGCTGGGATGAGGTGGGCGCAGCGTTGAAGGTGAAAGGGTTATGAGTAGAGTCGCGAATAGACCAACGGTATCGGTCCACAAGTTCAGCTCTTGTGATGGCTGCCAACTCGCTTTTCTGAATATGGGGGAGGGGCTGATTGATCTCGCTCAGCAGGTTGAAATCGTCCACTTTGCCGAGGCGGGGATGGTGGCACCAGAGCGTGCAACGGATATCACCTTTGTAGAGGGGAGTGTATCGACCCCAGAGGACCAAGAGCGTATCCAGCAGATTCGTCAACGCAGTGGTCTGTTGATCACCATTGGGGCCTGCGCCACCTCAGGTGGTATTCAGGCGCTACGCAATCTGCAAGGGGAGGATTGGCGTGCTAGCCTTTACGCTACCCCGGAGACCATCGCCTCCCTGGCGACCTCAACCCCCATATCAGATCATGTGAAGGTAGATCTGGAGCTGTGGGGCTGTCCTATCCGCAGTGAGCAGCTACTGCCGCTGTTGCATGACCTGTTACATGGGGTGCAGCCGGGTAAGATGGAGGAGCCGCTGTGCCAAAGTTGTAAACGTAGCGGTGTGATCTGTACCGTGGTGAGCCAGGGTAAACCCTGTATGGGGCCGGTGACCCGTGGGGGGTGTGGGGCAGTCTGTCCTCGAATGGGGCGAGACTGCTATGGCTGTAGTGGTCCAATCGATCACCCCAACCGAGCGGCACTGGAGCGATGTCTTGAAGGGTTAGGTCTGTTGCCAGATACCATTCAACGGCGCTTCAAAATGATCCATGCCACGCAATTTGGGGGAGATCATAGGAGGGAGAAGGCATGAGTGAAACAGACTCCACCACCATTCGGGTTCCGATACTGGCACGGGTAGAGGGAGAGGGGGCGCTGGATCTGGTGATCAAGGATCGGCAGATTGAATCATTGGCACTGCGCATCTATGAACCCCCGCGCTACTTTGAGAAGTTTCTCGAAGGGCGTAGTGTGGACGAGCTGCCGGAGATGGTGGCGCGGATCTGTGGAATCTGCCCAGTTGCCTACCAGATGAGTGCAGTACGTGCGGTTGAATCCCTGTTTGAGGGTGAGATCACCCCTTGGGTAGCGCAGATGCGCCGCCTGTTCTACTGCGGGGAGTGGATACAGAGTCACAGTCTGCATATCCATCTATTGGCAGCCCCCGATTTTCTAGGGCATCAACATATCATTTCGATGGCGACTGAATACCCGGATGAGGTGCGCCGAGGACTGCGCCTACAGGGGTTGGGGAATCGTATTATCGCACTACTGGGGGGGCGCTCGGTGCATCCGGTTGGTGCGCGGGTTGGTGGCTTTCACCATGCCCCTTCAAAAATAGCCATCTCTGAACTGCTGCTGGAGGCGAAGAGAGCCGTTGAGGATGCCGAGGCGCTGCTGCGCTGGTTAGTCACTTTAGAGTTGCCACAAGAGCCGCAAGATTTTATCTCGGTTGCACTGGATGAGGCGGGAGTCTATCCGATCATGGGGGAGCAGATCCATTCCGACGCGGGGTTGGATCTACCCATTGCCGAATTTGAGCAACACTTTGAAGAGCATCAGGTACCACACTCGACTGCTTTCCATGCGCTACTGGATGGTGAACCTTATCTGGTAGGACCACTGGCGCGTATCAACCTACACCATAAGCGACTGCTGCCTGCCGTTCAGTCGTTGTGTAAGTCACTCGGTATCCACTTTCCCAGTCGTAACATGTTCGATAGTGTGATTGCGCGTGGTGTTGAGTTGTTACAGGCGACCCATGAGACGGTTGCCCTGTTAGAGCAGTACCACACTCCACAACAACCCTGGAGTGAGTTCAGGCCCAAGGCGGGAAGTGCCTTCGCTGCCACCTGTGCACCCCGTGGGGTTCTCTGGCACCGCTATCAGATCAATGACCAAGGGATTATTCAGGCGGCACGCATTGTCCCCCCTACCAGCCAAAATCAGGCACGGATGGAGGCTGATCTACGTTACTCGCTCAATCAGTTTGGGTTGGAACAAGAGGAGGAGGCAATCAAACGATATGGAGAGCAGGTAATCCGTAACTATGACCCTTGTATCTCTTGTGCGACCCACTTTCTTGATCTGCGCCTGAAGCGGGTATGAGGCGGATATGAAACGGGTGGTGATCGGCATTGGCAGCCCCTTGGGTGCAGATCAAGCGGGGTGGCGGGTGGTGGAGCAGCTACAGCAGCTACAGCAGCACCACAGCATCCGTGATCTTGACTACCTACAGCTGGACCGTCCCGGTGTTGCGCTACTGCAGCAGATGCGGGGGTATCAGCAGGTGATACTGGTGGATGCAGTGCTGCTGGGCCGAGAGGAGATGGAACCGGTGGTACTTGAGCGAAGCGATCTGCTTCAACAATCCCCCTCCCACTTCTCAACCCATGCTACAGGGATAGCAGAGACGATCGCATTGGGTGTGGTGCTGGATGAACTGCCGCAGCAGTTGAGTCTGGTTGGGGTTCCTCTGTTTTCGGTTGATGCTGAATTTTCTACAGAGGCGATCCAGAAAGCGGTCAATGCTGTGCTTAACCTCCTTGGGATGATGTAGTAGGTTCTCTATTCTCGTACAGGCCCCTGGATTGGAGGTGGTTCAGGCCTGCTCTCACCTTTATCAATGTGCTGAACAAGTGGATACTATAAATATGGTATTTAGTGGTAGATAGGATGGTGGTCTACTACTGCGGTATTGAGTCTCTATGGGTCATGCTCTCTGCTACTTGTGATTTATGCAGTGAATGATTTATCTGTATTAACTATTTAATGATGCCTTTTGATAGCGCAAGGAGAGTGGTCCATGAATATAGCTAAGCCGCTGTTTACCTGGGGGGAGCAGTACTTGACGGGTGTTGAACCTATAGACCAGCAGCACCAGAAACTAGCGAATATGATCAATGCTCTGCATGCGGCATTCCAGCAAAATTATGGGACATCCATACTCACCTCAATTTTTGAGCACCTGAGCAAATATCTGATTGAGCACATCGCCTTTGAAGAGGCTATGTTAGAACGTTATGGCTATCCTGAACTAGGCGAGCACAGGCTTGCTCACAATGCTTTTAATGTTCAACTGGATCAGCAACGCCAGCAGATGGAGAGTAATAGCTGTGACCAAAAGGAGGTTATTGAAAAACTGCTGGATTTTCTAAAGGGGTGGTTCTCAAGCCATGTGTTAGTGAGTGACATGGCTTATGTTCCCTTTGTTCTGTCACATATGGAGGAGGCAGAGAAACAGGATAAACCCCGTATTCTGGTGATTGATGATGAGGCTGAAGTACTTATGGCCTACCAAAAAATACTGGGTGAACGACCCAATAAAAGAAGCCAGAAGGTGGCCTCACTGTTCGATAGTGGTGTTGATGAAGGTGAAGATGAGGATAAGTGCTCCTTATCTGCTCCATTCGAGCTGACCATAGCTAATCAGGGGCGTTCAGGTATAGAGTTATCACAGACGGCCCTAGACGAGGGCAAACCCTTTTCTGTTGCTTTTATTGATATGAGAATGCCACCAGGAATTGATGGTCTGGAGACGGCACGTGCCTTGCGAATACTGGATGAGCGGATCTACATAATCTTCGTGACGGCGTATGCGGATAAATCGATTCAGGAGCTTGATCAGGCTATGAGTCATGATGTTTTAGTGTTGCGCAAACCGTTTGTTCGTGAAGAGATCTTTCAGATGGCGCTGAGCCTGAGTCGCAGCTGGAGCAGAGACCGTGAGTTGGAATCGTCGAGCTTAAAGTCGGAGATGGGAGATGCACAGCATGATATCACCCAGAGCCGAGTGGATCATCTTTTGCAACATGATCCATTAACAGGGTTGCCAAATCAAAAACTGCTGCTTAGGCAGTTACATCAGCTGCGCCTCAGCGCTCTGAAGCAAGAGCTGCAGGCTGTGTTGATGGTGTTCCAGGTAAGTGGGTTGAACACCATTCAGGAGGTATATGGACAGCAATTGACGGATCACTTGATCCAGCAATTGGCGAGTCGATTGCGTTATTGGCTTCCTGAAAGGGGGGGGGTAGCACAACTTAAGAGAGGGCAGTTTGCGCTATTGATGCCAATGGTTAAGTCGATGGAAGATGCTATTCAACTGGCTGGTGAACTACAAAACAGCATTAATGGTCAACTATCGTTAGGTAGAATTGAGTTGGATATCTCTATCCATATTGGATTGACCTTGGTTGATGGAGAGAGCAGAGAGAGCGGTGAAGAGCTGCTAAATCAAGCGCTCACGGCGATGAATCATCGGGGTAGTGAGAATACGCACCATATACATTGCTATAACTATGCAATGAACCAGCACTCTAATGAACAACTAACTCTCAAGTCAGCTCTGCGAAAGGCATCCCCACAACACCATTTTGTGCTCCATTATCAACCTCAGGTGGATTGTAAGAGCCATAAAATAGTTGGCATGGAGGCACTACTCCGTTGGAATAATCCACAGCAGGGGCTGATGGAGCCGATACAATTTATTCAGCAACTGGAAAGTAGTAAAAAAATTATTGAGGTGGGGGGTTGGGTTCTGAGTGAGTCTTGTAAACAGGCGCAGAAGTGGAGCGACCTCGGCAACCCTTTACAAGTTTCTGTCAATATATCATCCCGCCAGCTGCAGAGTGGAACACTGCAGTTGGCGGTTGAGCAGGCACTTGAAGAGAGTGGCTTGGCTGCAGGGCAGTTGGAATTAGAGGTTAGTGAGAGCCTGTTTATGGGGGGCGATCCTGAGATACGTGATCAGCTGGATCAATTGCGTCAACTGGGGGTTCAGCTGACCATTGATAATTTTGGAACGGGCTGCTCTTCTCTTAAGAGTCTCACTCAATTTGCCCTCCATACACTCAAGGTGGACCGCTCCTTTATGGTTGACTTGGTTGATAACAGGCAGTCACAAATGTTGGTCTCTGCAATCATCTCAATGGTGCATGCATTAGGCATCAAGGCTGTCGTTGAAGGGGTTGAAACCCGTGAACAGATGCGACTGGTTGAACAGATGGGTGCTGATTATGTTCAAGGTTTTCTTTTTAGTCG
>JABGQL010000124.1:0-7968 GCA_018648825.1 Gammaproteobacteria bacterium | reverse complement strand
TGCGACTGGTTGAACAGATGGGTGCTGATTATGTTCAAGGTTTTCTTTTTAGTCGAGCGCTGGATGTTGAGCAGTTCCAGATGCTATTAGACTCTTCTGAGGTGGGGCGCTTTCAGCTTGATGATCAAGCTGCGGCCGCGACCAGCCTGAGATCAGGTGAATAGATGTGAGTGATTCAATGGCTAACTCAGACTCAATGCTGGTCTGGGGGGAGCAGTACCTTACTGGAATCCCTAAGGTCGATGAGCAGCATCAGAAGCTGGTTAATCTGATCAATGCACTCTCCTTAATCGTTAACAAAGAGAGCTCAGTAACCTTGCAATCGATTCAGCAAGAGCTTGACTACTATATCTCGGGTCATCTGGTTTACGAAGAGAGTCTGCTTGATCGTTATGGTTTTTCGGATGGAGAGGTGCATAGGCAGCAGCACCAGAAATTTGTTGAACAGTTAAAACAGATCCGGGCAGAAGGAACAGCAGAGGTACTGCTGAATTATTTGAAACAATGGATTACCCAACATGTGTTGGGTTCTGATATGAAATATGTGGAGTTTATAACCATGAAGATGAAGGCAGAAGCTACACAGCCGCTGCAGCACAAGAGCAGAGTGAAGGTTATTGCTATTGATGATGAGCCTGAGGTTCTTAATAGTTATAGCGCTATTTTCCGAAAGCGTGAGCAAAAGCGCCGCAGCCAGATTGAGAACAACCTATTCGCAACGGCTGAAGAGATTGAAGTCGAAGTTGAAAACAGTGAACAGCAGAGTGAATTCAAAGATGGGTTTGAGCTTGCTACTGCCGCTCAGGGGGAGGCAGGCGTTGCAATGGTAACTGCCGCTCTGGCAGAGGGCATCCCCTTTATGGTTGCCTTGATCGATATGCGAATGCCCCCAGGTATCGATGGTCTTGAGACAGCCAAACGACTGCGCCAGTTGGACAGTCGAATTCATATTGTCTTTGTTACTGCGTTTGCGGACCACTCTGTGGATGATATTGACCAAGCTATCCTGCATGATGTGCTCTATCTGCGCAAACCGTTTTTATCTGAAGAGATTCTCCAGGTTGCACGTAGTCAGGGGCGCAGCTGGCATAAAGATAGAAAACTTGAGGCCTCAGTCAGTCGAACGGAAATGGAGACAGTTGAGCGGGCTAGTCAACAGAAAGATCAGTTTTTTACTGCAATCACCCATGAGTTAAGAACCCCGTTAACGGCGATGATCGGTAATAGCGAGATACTTTCTGAAATGATTTCAGAGCCGGAGGAGCAGAACCTGTTGCGCTCTATTGAAGTCTCTGGGCATGGGTTACTGGCACTGATTAATGATATTTTAGATATCTCCAAAATTGAAGCCGGTAAATTTTCGATTGATCAGACTGATTATGAGTTAAAGATGCTTCTGGAGGAGATTCACTACATCTTTTCAGCGCGGGCTGCAGATGCGGGGCTGGAATTTACCATTGATCAAACCTTTACACTGAAGCAGCAGCTGATTGGGGACAGTCGCCGTATTGGGCAGATATTGATCAATCTGATCGGTAATGCGATCAAATTCACCCGAAAAGGGAGCGTTAAATTAACGGTAACGGTCAGCGAATCACAGCAGTGGATCAACTTTAGCATCGATGATCAAGGGATAGGTATGGAGCCCGAGGTGGTTCAACGACTATTTCAGCCCTTTGAACAGGCCAGTCAGAGTATATCTGAACATTACGGGGGGACTGGGCTGGGGCTTCATATATCGAAAACCTTGGCTGAGTTGATGGGAGGAGAGATTGCTGTAGAGAGTGAGATAGGGAAAGGCTCTATATTTACACTCAAAATACCATATCAGTTGAGTACTCGAGAGGTGATGGTTGATCCTAAACATGAGCATGTCATATCGCGTTCAGGTAGTTATTCTGGGCATGTGTTGGTGGCTGAGGATGATCCAGGCTTGCGTCTCCTCATGCGCCGTCTACTGACAATGGATGGGGTTAAGGTAAGTACGGCCGCTGATGGTAATGAGGTGCTTGAGCAGGCACTAAAACAGAGTTTCGATCTTATCTTGATGGATATGCAGATGCCGGGTACGGATGGCCTTGAGGCAACCAGGTTATTGCGTCAATCCTCGTACAAAAGGCCTATTGTAGCGCTTACTGGAAATACATCGACACAACATCAGCAGCAGTTTTCAGCGGCAGGCTGTGATGGTTTTTTGGAGAAACCCGTTGATCGTCAACGATTAAATCAAGTTTTAGAAGAGTACCTTCAAATTGATAATGGTAAGGTTGAGTTTATAGATATTCCAGCAGTCAATAAGGTGATGCAAGTCGATGAAGATCTAAAGCAGGTGTTTATTCTGGATATGGCCTCACGCTGTGAGCATTTAAGTGAGGCCTATAGAGAGAAAAAGTGGGATGAGGTGGGGTGGATTTCGCACTCGATTAAGGGGATGGGCAGTAGCTTTGGTTATCCCGAATTGACCAAACTATGCACGACCCTAAGTGAGCAGCTGAAAGATGAGGATAAAGAAGGCTCCTTTGAGCTTGTGGAGCAGTTGATTATAGAGCTGCGAAAGCTGAGTCCATAACAACCGGACTGCAGGGGCATTATGAATAGTTTCATAAGTCCTTTCACGCCTCTGCTCCCTCCCCCTTGCAGGGAAAGGGCTGGGGAGGGGACGGTGCGTGGCCTTTTTTGACTGAACAGGAGATATAGAGCAATGGCTCGACACTGGTATTTTTTTCTAATTTGTATGGTTTACCCGATTGCGGGGTTTGGTGGTACTCCACTTTTACAGCAGTCTGTCTACGACATTACAACCTCGGCCTATTTTTTTGAAGATCATAGTGGAGAGCGTACCCTGGAGGAGGTGGTTCAGCTCAAAGAGGAACTCTTTAAACCACTGGAACAGCACAGTGTCCGTTTTGGCTTTCGAAGCTCCAATCTATGGTTTCGTTTTGAGTTAGATAACCGGAGTGATCGCTCACAGTGGTGGCTAGAGGTTGGAGAGCCACGTCTACAGTACCTTACACTCTACCAGCTGCCTGCTGTTGAGGCTGAGGAGGTGGTTATCTTGCGGGGCGGGAATTCGCTGCCCATTGCAGAGCGCTCATCGAGTTATCGGCCCAACCTGTTTCCCCTCTCTATTTTGCCGGGAGATCGGGTGACACTGCTGCTAAAGGTTACGTCAAAGACTGCGATTACGCTGCCATTAAAGGTGTGGCAACCGGATGCCTTTCTTAAGTATGTATCCAAACAGAATCAGCTACGTCTCATGCTACTTGGGGCTGTGATGGGTATTGGCCTGCTATTTTTGCTGATCTCCCCATTTGTTGGTGAGCGTTATCAGTTCTACTATGGTGCGGCGCTGTTTGGGTTTGTGATGTTTGGATTGAGTTATAACGGACTATTGCACCTGTTTGGGCTTACGCTGTCGGGGGAGTGGGCGGTTCGCCCTATTGTGATGGCATCAGCCACCGCCTCGCTCTTCTTTATGGCCTTTACACGATGCTATCTGGAGCTAAAAGAGCACTCCCTGTTATGGTATCGGATCATCGGAGGGTTGATGGGATATGACCTTCTGGTGTTGCTAATGGGAGGCCTTGCGGACTACCAGCTTGCCGCTTATGCGATATCAGCAGTGCCGCCATTGACAGCTCTGGGGATGCTGGGTGCTACGTGGGTAGCGATCCGTAGCCGGGTCTGGAGTGGCTGGATCTATCTGCTGGCCAATGCCCCCTTCTGGGGAGTGGTGATCGTCTCCTTTTCTCGCTGGGAGGAGGGAAGGCTGGTCCATGCACTACCGGAAGATTTTCCCCTGTTTTCGATAGGGGTCAGCGGGCCTCTCTTTCTTTCAGTCTCTTTCGCTTATCACTTTTATCGATTACGAAAAGATAAAGAGCGTTCTCAGTCTGAGTTGTTGCAGATACAACAGCAGATGGTGAGTCAGTTGGAGCTACAGGTTGTTGGACGTACCGATGCACTGAACCGAGCCAAAGAGCAGGCAGAGGTGGAAAAACAGGCAACGGATAAAATCCTGGATACGATGAGCGTAGGCCTGTTACTGATTGATGGTGATGAGGTGATTATGCGAACCAACAATACTATTCAGGTGTTGAGTGGGTTCGGGGAAGAGAAGCTACTCAGTAGTCACCTGACTGCTCTATTGAAAAAGGGGGATCAGGATCACGCTGATTATCAGTTGCATGGAGATAGTGAGGAGAAAATACCGGTTTCGATTACCAGAACCCCGATTCAATTTAGCCAGGAAGGCATTCTTCGAGAAGTGGTGATGATTCATGACCTGCGTAAGCGTATTGAAGAGGAGAGCGAGCGTGCGCAACAGGATAATCAGCTGGCGTATCAGGCAGGGATGGCAGAGATTGCTGCTAATGTGATGCACAATATTGGCAATGTGTTAACTGGGCTTACGGGACGCTCAGAAACTATTGATGCGGGTCTGAAAGATCTGTTGCTGATTAAAAAAGGGCTGGAAAAAGCGGTAGAGCTGGAGGATGTGAAGACGCTCCAGCAAGGGGTGAAGCGGACAGCCGTAATTCTTGGTGAAGTGGTTGAAGAAGACCTGCAAGAGGGTAGTAGGGCATTTCGTGTTGGTGTGGATCATATTGCAGAGATCATCGCTATTCAGCAAGAGTTGGTTCGTGGCAGTAGTGTGATTAATGTAGCCTTTAGTTTAAAACAGGTTATTCATGATCTTTTGGTGCTCCACGAGGAGAGCCTGAATAAGCATGATATCCATCTTGATTTGAAACTTTCTTCAGAGATTGATCAAGTTGTCCTGCCCAAAAATCCATTAATGCAAGTGCTGAATAACCTAATCAAAAATGCGAAAGAGGCCATCGAACAACGCAGAGAGCTGGAGGGATCATTGACTGGAAGAGTAGAGTTAGAGTTGTCTTCTTATGGAGAAAGGCAATTTAAGCTGACTCTTACAGATAACGGTATCGGTCTACTGCCAGATCAAAAAAATAGTATTTTCCAACGTGGTGTATCGACAAAAGAGGCGGGGTCTGGTTTTGGACTTCATTCGGTCGCTACGTTTGTCAGCTCAATAGAGGGCTCAATAGCAGTGGAAAGTGATGGGGTTAACCAGGGGGCTACTTTGATATTGATACTTCCAGTTAAAGTAAATTAGAGAGCCTTACAGTTGATCTTCGATGGTCTTTTTCCAGCTGTGGTGCCAGCGACAAATATCATCTGCATTTTTAGGTTTGGAGATGATATAACCTTGCAGCATGAGTGGGTAAGAGAGGGCGTTGAGGTAGTTTAAGTCCTCTGCGTTATCAATGCCCTCAGCAACAACATCGACTTGAGTTTCGTCAAAGATATTCAGTAGAGATTGCACGATAACCTGAGAGATATGGTCATGGGCAATGTTATAGATCAGGCTACGATCCAGTTTGATCTCATTGAAGGGGAGGCTTTTGAGTTGCTGAATGTTTGTGAACCCAGTGCCAAAGTCATCCAGTGCCAGTTCAAACCCTTTGATTCTCAGGCGACCAAGGGTCTCTAGTTGGCTGGGGTGCTCAATTGGAATATTTTCTGTGATCTCAAGAATCAGCCTATGGGTTGGAATACCTTTCTGCTCCAGTATCCCCGCTAACATCTCAGGAAGATGCAGGTCGTGGAGGGAGTTGGGTGAAATGTTGATGGCAAGCCGACAATCCGTGCCAAACTCTTCGGTCAACTGTGGAAGATCTTCCAGTACGCGGTTCAGCAGGTTGTAGGTAAGGGGTTCAATTAGATTCAGCTTTTCTGCACTAGGAATGAATTGATCAGGGGTGATGGCATTTGTCTGCAAGGGAGAATTGATTCGGGCCAGAATTTCTAGTGATTCAACCTTACCGTTGTTGGTTGAGACTTTAGGTTGATAGTAGGGGGTTAGTAGGTTGTTCTTGAGGGCGTTATTGATCTCGGATTTGTTCAGCTGTGAGTACTGAGTTTGGTAGATGGAGCACATGGTCTTCATCTTTTGCAGAATGGTTTTGACCTTTTCTCTGTCGATAGGCTTGCTGATAGAACCCATCAGTCGGATACGTAGAGAAGAGGTGATCTGCTCGGCAAGCAGTAAAATTTTCTCATCCAGAGCGGAGAGAATGACTACAGCACCTTCGTAGCGTGAGGTGCTCAGCTTTCTGATGAGCTCAATTCCATCCATACCCGGCATATTCAGGTCGATAAATAGTAGGTCAAATGGGGGGGATGCGTGGTGGATTGCGGAAAGTGCATCCTTTCCAGATTGCACACAGGTACATTTTTCAATGCCAACCTCATGTAGGGTTGCTTCGGCAATACCGAGCATTGCTTTGGAGTCATCTACGATCAGGACATTGAGGTTATGCATAGTGGTTGTGAATTTCGTAGCCAATAAAGTGGATGGTGAAAGAGTTGACTCTATAAATATACATACAAAGGGGCACTGCGTCTAATTGATATTTAAGTGATGGTGGTGCTTAATCCCCACCCTAGGAGCCTGTCCGAGAATAGAGAACCTACTGCAAATCCCATAAAAGCCATAATCTGAGCTTATCGAATTCGTTAAATAGCGACACTATTCGCCTCATTCAATAAGCTCACCTTATAGCTTTTCTGTGATTTTCGCTACGGCTTCTATTCTCGGACAAGCTCCTAGCCCTTCCCCTGATAGGAGTCGTTGCATGAACTTATTGAGAAGCGTGCTGAGTGGTGAAGGTAAGATCAGGCCTCAGTTTTTGCATCAAGGTGATCGCTGATCTTCTCCTTTTCTCAGAAAATGCCTTAACCACACTCACAATATGAGAAAATGGTGATGCACAATGCAACAACAAAGCAATACAAAGGAGAATAGAGTTGAACAAAACAGAGTTAGTGGAGCAGATCGCTGATAAGGCTGAGGTAAGCAAAAAAGATGCAAAGGCGATGGTTGATGCCTTTACTGATGTTGTGGGTGAAGTACTGAATAGTGGTGACACCATCCAGCTTCCAGGGTTTGGAAGCTTTAAAGTTTCAGATCGTGCTGCACGCCAGGGGCGCAACCCAAAGACTGGTGAGACAATCCAGATTGCTGCATCACGTCTACCTTCATTCAAGGCGGGTAAGGCTCTTAAAGAGAAGGTTAACGGTTAACGCTTGCAGTAATTCTACCCTTGAAAGGAGGGTTTCTATCCTCCACATCACCGATTTTCAGCTATGGAGTAAAGCATGAAATATTACACTTTTGTCGCGGCGTTTAGCGCTATCACACTAGCCATGTTCAGCCAGGTTTGGGCTGGCAATACGGTTGCATGTCCTGACATTTCTGAAGCCAAGCAGATTAGCAGATGCTCGGCGGAGAGTGATTTAAAGCATATGTTTAAAGTTGGCTGTGGCGTTGAGCGGAATCCAAGCGCAAAGAACCCTGATCTCTGTGACTCCTATGCGGAGTTCAAACGTCGCAAGAACACAGCACTTTGGGAGTCTTCGGATGGTGAATTTATGGGGTATGTAGCATGTGAGATCCCTGCTACGGAAATAAAAGGTTCCAAACCGATAAGCGTAGCAGTCTCACAAAAGAATAGCCTGTATAAGGTGTCTTGCAATTATCAGGGAGGGATTAAATTTACCTTCCGAACACCAAATGTGTGCAGAGTACCTGGGGTGAAGAGTTCAAATGTTGTTATGCGAGCTGATTGCAGTTCTGATACGTTGGCTTGCAAGGCTGTGTGTGACTGATGGCATCTGTTTTCGGACAAGCCCCTGGCGGAGAATGGATTAACGAATGAAAGGTAATAAACCAACGGTACTTCTGGCAGATGATGAAGAGTCTGTAAGAGAGCTTTTGCTTCAACTGCTACAACGTGAAAAGTGCGAAGTGGTTGCCGTAGCGGGTGATGGAGAAGAGGCACTGCAGCTATATCAGCAATACAAACCAGATATCACTTTGCTTGATATCAATGTTACGTTCCGCTTTATATGAGCCACTTTGTATCGACCTATTTGAGGTGGGAT
>JABGQL010000153.1 GCA_018648825.1 Gammaproteobacteria bacterium | reverse complement strand
TGCTGCCGGCGGATTTTGAATCCGCTGCGTCTACCAATTCCGCCACCTCGGCTTTGTGGTTGCGCATTATAGGGGGAGACGCTCCTTGATACAATGAGAAAGTGCTTATTTTTAGTAGCCGAACCCCATACTATTCCAGTATAATTCGCCGCAGCTTTCAGGCCGTTTATTGAACGGCTCATTTTTATTGTTATATTTTGGAGAATTCCAATGGCTGTACAGCAAAACAAAAAGACCCGCTCCAAGCGTGGTATGCGTCGTTCACATGATGCCCTTACGGCTCCATCCCTCTCTGTTGACGCAGAGACCGGTGAGACTCACCTACGTCACCACGTCACTCCAGACGGTTACTACCGTGGCCGCAAGGTTGTTCAGAACGGTTCTGAAGATTAATCACGACTGATGGTGAACACCTGTCACCCCACATTACGCTGGTAGCTGGGGCTATGACAATAACAATCTCCATTGATGCAATGGGCGGGGATTATGGCCTAGAGGTCACAATCCCCGCATCGCTTCAAGCGTTGGAGAAACATGCTACGCTTCATCTGATTCTGGTCGGTGATCAGGAACGGATTAGCTCTCATCTTGCGAGCATTGACCCTGTACTCAAACAGCGTATTCGCATTCAGCACGCTTCACAGCAAGTGGAGATGGATGAGTCCCCCTCTAGTGCTTTGCGCAAGAAGAAAGACTCCTCTATGCGTGTTGCGCTCAATCTGGTTAAGGCAGACGAGGCCGGAGCCTGTGTCAGTGCTGGTAATACCGGCGCATTGATGGCCACCTCCCGTTTTGTGTTGAAGATGCTACCCGGTATTGATCGCCCTGCAATTTGCGGTATGTTGCCGACTACCCAAGGGACCAGCTATATGTTGGATCTTGGTGCCAATATTGATGCCACGCCAGAGAGTCTCTACCAATTTGCAGTGATGGGTGCAGAGCTGGTCTCGGCAGTTGATGGACGAGAGAACCCAACGATCGGTCTGCTCAATATTGGTGAGGAGGAGATCAAGGGCAACGAAATTGTGAAACAGGCAGCGGAGATACTCTCGCAGAGTGATCTCAACTATCACGGTTTTGTTGAAGGTGATGATATCTATAAAGGTACGGTAGATGTGGTGGTCAGCGATGGCTTTGTCGGTAATATCGCACTCAAGGCGAGTGAGGGGTTGGCGCATATGGTCAGCCACTTTATCAAGCAAGAGTTTAAGCGAAATTGGCTTACTAAATTGGCGGGGGTGATCGCAATGCCCGTACTGCAGGCCTTCCGCGGGCGTATCGACCCGCGCAACTATAATGGTGCCAGCCTACTCGGATTACGTGGTATTGTGGTTAAGAGTCATGGAGGCACCGATGTGATCGGTTTCCAAAATGCAATTCAGGTGGCCATTGCGGAGGTGGAACATGCGGTTCCACAGAAGATCAATGACCATCTACATAAAACCTTTGTAGAGGGAAAAGCGTGAACTATTCTCAAATTGTAGGGACTGGCGGTTATCTGCCAGAAGGGGTACGCACCAACGCTGACCTTGAAGAGATGATGGATACCAGTGATGAGTGGATCGTCGCCCGTACCGGAATCCATACTCGCCACATTGCTGCAGAGGGTGAGAACACCTGTGACCTAGCGGAGAAAGCTTCACGTCAGGCGATTGAGATGGCCGGTATCTTGATGGATGAGATTGACCTGATTGTAGTGGCAACAACTACAGCGGATAAGGTCTTCCCTAGTACCGCGTGTCTTCTCCAGCAGCGGCTCGATATTCATGGCTGTCCTGCCTTTGATGTGCAGGCGGTCTGCACCGGTTTTATCTACGCGCTCTCGGTAGCGGATAATTTTGTGCGTGCGGGTTCTGCCAAGTGTGCGCTGGTAGTGGGTGCAGAGACCATGTCGCGCATTATCGATCCTACCGATCGTGGTACCGCCATCCTATTTGGGGATGGGGCAGGTGCGGTAGTGCTGAAGGCATCTGAAGAACCCGGAATCCTCTCTACCCATATCCATGCTGATGGTCAGTATGAAGAGCTACTGCATGTTCCCGCTGGCGGTGTCTCCTCCGGTATTGCTGGTGAAATTCCCTTTATGGAGATGAAAGGGAATGAGGTTTTTAAGATGGCAGTCAATACTTTAGGGCGTATTGTTGATGAGACTCTTGAAGCCAATAATATGCAGAAGCAGGATATCGACTGGCTGGTACCACACCAAGCCAATGTACGTATCATTGCGGCGACTGCAAAGAAATTGAAGATGCCGATGGAGCATGTGATTCTTACGGTGCAAGACCACGGCAACACCTCTGCAGCCTCGGTGCCTCTGGCGCTGAATGAGGGGGTGCGCAGTGGAAAGATTAAAAAAGGGCAGACCATTTTGATGGAGGCCTTTGGCGGTGGCTTTACCTGGGGTTCAGCGCTCGCCCGTTTCTAACGTACTCAATACAGAATAGTTAAAACAAAATACTCAAAACAGAATAGTCAATATTTAAGGGTTGCTCATGAAATTAGCATTTGTATTTCCCGGTCAGGGTTCACAAGCGGTTGGCATGTTGGCCGACTTGGCAGCGCAATATCCCATTGTCGGAGAGACCTTCACAGAGGCATCAGACCAACTCGGTTTTAACCTCTGGCAGATGGTCTCTGAAGGGCCTAAAGAGTCTCTCAACCAGACCATTAATACCCAACCGGCAATGTTGACAGCAGGTGTAGCCACATGGCGTGTCTGGCAGCAGCAAAATGGGTTAGAGCCATCGGTAATGGCAGGCCATAGTCTGGGGGAGTACGCTGCACTGGTCTGTTCTGGAGCGCTTGATTTTTCAGAGGCGGTCAAGCTGGTTGCAGAACGTGGTCGTCTGATGCAAGAGGCCGTTCCCGAAGGGGAAGGCGCAATGGCTGCTATTCTTGGATTAGATGATGACCAAGTACGAACAGTCTGTGGCAGTGCCGCAGAGGGTGGTGTGGTTGAGGCAGTTAATTTTAATGCACCGGGACAGGTAGTCATTGCAGGTAGTGCTGATGCGGTACAGCGTGCTACGGTATTGGCTAAAGAGGCTGGAGCTAAACGCGCACTACCGTTGCCTGTTAGTGTGCCTTCACACTCTAGCTTGATGCGTCAAGCGGCTGAACGTTTTGGCAGTGCTATGGCCCCAATTGTGATCAATCCACCTGAGATTCCGGTAATCAATAATGTTGATGTCAGTGCAGAGATTGAGCCAGATGCGATTCGCGGCTCTCTGACTCGCCAACTCTACAACCCAGTACGTTGGGTAGAGACGATTCGTGAGATGAAGCGTGCAGGTGTGGATACCTTAATTGAGTGTGGCCCTGGCAAAGTATTGGCCGGCCTCAATAAACGTATTGAAAAAGAGATCAAAGCGGCACCACTGTTTGATCAGGCGAGCCTAGAGGCTGCCATCTCACTGACTAATGGAGAGGGATAAGCTATGAGTAGTCTGCAAGGAAAAGTCGCACTGGTTACAGGAGCAAGTCGTGGTATTGGACAGGCGATTGCGTTGAAACTGGGTAAGATGGGCGCTACGGTGATTGGGACTGCAACCTCTGATGCTGGCGCTGAGAAGATTACCGCCTACATGCAAGAGGCCGGAATTCAGGGGCAGGGGATGATGTTGAATGTGACAGACCCTGATGCCATTACCGCTACCATCAAACAGATTGCTGATACGCATGGTGCTGTGACGTTGCTGATTAATAACGCGGGCATCACTCGTGACAATCTGCTGATGCGGATGAAGGAGGAGGAGTGGGGCGATATCATGGATACCAACCTCACCTCTATCTTCCGTGTCTCTAAGGCGTGCCTACGCGGGATGATGAAGGCGCGTAGTGGTCGTATTATCAGTATTACCTCGGTAGTCGGTGCGATGGGCAATGCTGGGCAGTCTAACTATGCCGCGGCTAAAGCGGGTGTCATGGGCTTTAGCAAGTCACTGGCACGTGAGGTGGCCTCTCGCGGGGTGACCGTGAATACGGTCGCTCCAGGCTTTATCGATACGGATATGACCAAATCACTGCCGGAAGAACAGAAAGAGGCGTTGAAGGTGCAGATCCCTGCAGGAGCACTCGGTCAACCTGAAGATATTGCCAATGCAGTTGCATTCTTGGCCTCTGACGAAGCCTCTTATGTGACCGGGCAGACACTGCATATCAACGGTGGCATGTACATGTAAGCAAGGCGCTAAAATCGGTTTTGTAAATCGCTGGAGCGTGGTAAAATATGCCGCAACTTTAGTGAGTTGTAATTTTAATTATATAAAAGGGTAGAGGATACACATGAGCGATATTCAAGCACAGATTACCAAGATTGTTGCGGAGCAGTTGGGTGTTGAAGAGGGGGAGATCACCAACGAATCATCTTTCGTAGACGATTTGGGCGCAGACTCACTGGATACAGTTGAGCTGGTGATGGCGCTGGAAGAGGAGTTTGGTTGTGAGATTCCTGATGATGACGCAGAGAATATCACTACTGTTCAGCAGGCTATTGATTACGTCAATAAGGCGAACGCATAATCAAATCCAGCTGATTGCCGTTTTTAGTAACGGCTACAGATGATAGAAAGGCTGCACCTCTACACAGGTGTGGCCTTTTTTTATGTGAGTACTTTCAGCTTGGTTTCTGTTCTCTTTAGTAAACTGTTACTCGCTGAAGATTGGCGATTGTTAAAGATATTGTCACCCTCTATCAAGGAAGATGGTGTTGAAAAGCTCTGAAAGCTTGGGTGGTCTGGCTGTGGAGGTTGATCTGCCTTATGCGGGTGAATCGTAAGCAGCTACTATTTGACATGGTGAGTCTAACTCGGCATAGTCGCGCCTTATCTTAATGCCATAGGCACATATAGATTCAGACAAACAGACATTGATGGAGATCAGTCAAAATGAAGGGTGACAGACGCGTAGTAGTAACCGGCTTGGGGATGGTCTCTCCAGTAGGTAATACCGTAAACGAGAGTTGGGAAAGTATTCTGGCAGGAAAGAGCGGTGCGGGTCTGGTACCCCATTTTGATGCCACTGAATTTCCCGTGAAATTCTCCTGTTCTGTTAAAGAGAGCTTCGATCCGTTGGAGTACTTGACGAAGAAAGATCTGCGCAAAATGGACAGCTTTATCCATTATGGAATGGCTGCTGGTGTTCAGGCCTTCCGCGATAGCGGACTGGAGATTACTGAAGAGAATGCCGAGCGTGTGGGTGTCTCTGTCGGTTCTGGCATTGGTGGTCTACCGGGTATTGAAAAAGGGCGTGACTCACTGGTCAACGGTGGCCCACGTAAGGTCTCCCCATTTTTTGTCCCCTCCAATATCATCAATATGGTCTCTGGAAACCTCTCTATCCTGATCGGTGCAAAAGGGCCAAATACTGCGATCGTAACCGCCTGTAGTAGTGCTACACACAGTATCGGTGATGCGGCGCGGATGATTGTCTATGGCGATGCTGATGTGATGGTGACGGGTGGCGCTGAGAATGCGACCTCTCCAGTAGGACTGAGTGGTTTTGCCTCTGCCAAAGCACTCTCTACCCGTAATGATGACCCACAGACGGCAAGCCGCCCTTGGGATGTCGACCGTGATGGATTTGTGCTCGGTGATGGTGCTGGTGTCGTGGTACTGGAAGAGTACGAACACGCCAAGGCGCGTGGTGCCCATATCTATGCAGAGGTGACAGGCTTTGGTATGAGTGGTGATGCCTATCACATGACCTCTCCCTCTCCCGGTGGCGAGGGTGCTTCCCGCTGTATGAACAGTGCACTGGCTGATGCTGGGGTTAACCCCGATGAGATTCAGTATGTCAATGCACACGGTACCTCCACGCCTGCGGGGGATGTCGCAGAGACCTCTGCGGTGAAGCTAACCTTTGGGGACCACGCCTATAAGCTGGCAGTGAACTCCACCAAGTCGATGACAGGGCACTTGCTGGGGGCAGCGGGTGGTATTGAGGCGATCTTCACGATTTTGTCGATTCGTGATCAGGTTTCACCACCTACCATCAACATCTTCAATCAGGATCCAAACTGTGATCTAGATTATGTTGCCAATACCGCTCGTGATATGAAGATTGATGTGGCCGTCTCCAACTCCTTTGGATTCGGTGGTACCAACGGTACTGTAGTATTTAAAAAGATCTAGGTGACTCGTACCATTGAGTTGGCTGCAGATGGGGTAGACCTGCTCTCCCTTCATGCAGCCAACCCAGCCCGTTACCCCTACCTGCTAGAGAGTCGTGCGGAGCAAAAGGGGGATGAGGGGTGGAATATCCTCTTTGCCTTTCCGGGGGAGACGCTCTATGCGGATGATGGCGATTTTCTACAGCAACTGGATTGCTGTTGGCAACAGGAGTCGTATGAACCCAGCGTATCTACGCTCCCATTTCGGGGCGGCTGGTTTCTGTTTCTTGACTATGAGCTTGCCCATCAAGTAGAACCAATCCTCTCCAGGGGGAGAGTCCCCCCACAAACAACCAGTTTTGCAACCCGAATTCCTGCAGCCATTTTGCAGCAGCACAACAGTGGTCGGCTACTGTTACTAGATGAGACAGAAGCGCAATATCTAGAGCAGATGCAACAAGATGTGGCTACATGCTCTTCACTGCCTGAAGTGTCCCCCTTCACTGTGGAGGGGCTGGTGGAAGAGGATGACGAGCAGTTTTTGCAGAGTGTCGAACGTATCAAGCACTACATTGTTGAGGGTGACCTGTTTCAGGCCAACCTCTCGCGTCAGTGGTCAGTGCAGTGTGATGCACAGCTACAGCCCTACCAGCTCTACCAACGACTGCGCGACACCAACCCAGCCCCTTTCGCGGGGCTTGTAGTGCAAGATGGGCGTGCAATCATCAGCTCGTCTCCTGAACGTCTGGTCTCTGTGCGTGATCAGATAGCAGAGACTCGGCCGATTGCAGGCACACACCCGCGTGGTGAGAATGAGGCAGAGGACCAAGCGCTCTCTGAGCGGCTGTTGTCGCACCCTAAAGAGCAGGCAGAACACATTATGCTGATCGACCTCGAACGTAATGACCTAGGGCGTGTCTGCCAACCTGGAAGTGTGGAGGTCGATGAGCTGATGGTGCTGGAGAGTTATGCTCATGTGCACCATATTGTCTCCAATGTGAAGGGAAAGCTGAGAGAGGGTATTACACCGGGGGCTGTGATTCGTGCGCTATTCCCCGGCGGCACCATCACAGGCTGCCCCAAGGTGCGTTGTATGGAGGTGATTAATGAGCTGGAGACAGAGGCGCGTGGTGCCTATACCGGTAGCTTTGGATACCTTAACCGTGATGGCTCGATGGATCTCAATATCCTGATTCGTACCTTGATGATGGAGGGGAACCAAGTCACCCTGCGTGCGGGCGCTGGCATTGTCCATGACTCTATTCCGCAGCGTGAACTGGCAGAGACCCGTGCTAAAGCGAAGGGGATGTTGATGGCGTTGGGAATAGAATCATGATGCTGATCAACGGAGTAGAAACCGACCAGATTACAGCAATAGATCGCGGGCTACAGTATGGCGATGGTCTGTTTGAGACCATTGCTGTCGTGGATGGAGAGCCTGAGTTCTGGCAGCAACACCTACAGCGTCTGCAGCAGGGGGGGGAGCGGCTGGCACTCTCCATACCGGATGCGGTACTGTTGCAACAAGAGAGCGAACAGTTGATTGCTGCAGCAGATGCAAATATTCATCGCTGGGTGTTGAAGATTACTGTCACCCGTGGCTCTGGCGGGAGAGGTTACCGTTATTCAGAAGCGCAGACGCCGACCCGTATCCTCTCTCTCTCCCCATGGCCCTATAGCGAGCAACAGCAGTCAGAGGCTGTGACCCAAGGGGTTATGCTGCATATCTGCAACACCCGATTGGGAGAGAACCCTACCCTTGCGGGGATCAAACACCTTAACCGGCTAGAGCAGGTGCTGGCTCGCAATGAGTGGAGTGATCCAGCGATTGCTGAAGGGGTGGTGATGAACCCTCAGGGAGAGATGGTTGAAGGGACTATGAGTAACCTGTTTTTTGTACAGAATGGTGAACTGGTCACCCCTGAGCTGAGACTGTGTGGAGTGGTGGGGGTGATGCGCCAACAGATTATTGAACAACTTCAACAGCAAGGGGTGACGGTAGCCATTCGCCCCATCCCGCTTCAACAGCTGATTCTGACGGAAGAGGCTTTCTGCTGTAATAGCTTGATCGGTATCTGGCCAATCCACAAGATCGGAGGCATCAGCTTCCATGCGCCCGGACCGATCACCAAAGATTGTATTCAGCGGCTCAAGCGAGGATCATAGACAGTCATGAAGCTAGGAAAATTTATCACCGTTGAGGGCTCCGAAGGGGTTGGCAAAAGCACCAATATCAACCATATATTGATGCGACTACAGCAACAAGAGATCGATGTAGTGCAGACCCGTGAGCCGGGTGGTACCCCGTTGGGAGAGGAGGTGCGGGAGCTACTGCTAGATCATCGCCATACCGGTATGGCGCAGGATGCAGAGCTGATGTTGATGTTCGCCGCCCGTGCGGAGCATATTGCACAGGTGATTCGTCCGGCACTAGAGGCGGGGCAGTGGGTGTTGTGTGACCGCTTTACCGATGCCAGTCACGCCTATCAGGGGGCAGGAAGGGGGATCGATAGCGGTCGTATCTCCATGCTGGAGCAGTGGGTACAACAGGGGTTAGAACCTGACTTTACCCTGCTGCTGGATATTGAGCCTGAAGTGGGGCTGGAGCGGGCCGGAAAACGGGGGGCGCTGGACCGCTTTGAGAAGGAGGAGATGAGCTTCTTTCATAACGTGCGTGAGGGCTATCTCGCACGTGCCAGTGCCTTTCCAGAGCGCTTTCATATCGTAGATGCAGGGCAGCCATTAGAGCAGGTACAGCAGGGTATTGATGCAGAGCTGGCCCCCTTTATTCAGCAGTACGTATGAACACAATTCTCCCTTGGCAGCAACCGATCTGGGATCGACTGCAACAGCAGATTGCTCAGCAGCGTATCCCCCATGCAATGTTGTTGCATGGCCCCGCGGGTACGGGAAAAGCGGTATTGGCAACACTGCTGGCGCAACGCCTGCTCTGCACCACCCCCAGTCCATCGAGCTATGCTTGTGGTTACTGCCCCTCTTGTAAGTTGTTGGCGGCAGCAACCCATCCCGACCTGATTACTCTGCAACCGGAAGAGGGGAAGGCGGTTCTCGCTGTTGATCAAGTGCGCAGCATGGTCGAGGAGTTTGCCTTTACCCCGCAGATTGCACAACGCAAGGTGGTACTGTTACAGCCAGCGGAGAGCATGAATAACAATGCGGCAAATAGCCTGCTCAAAACCTTGGAAGAGCCACCAGGGGAGGCAGTTATTATCTTGCTTAGCCATACTCCGGCACGGCTACTACCCACTATACGCAGCCGCTGCCAGCAGTTTGCCTTTCCTGCCCCCACTCATGCAGAGAGTATCGACTGGTTACAGCAGCAAATTACAACAGAGGATGATCCGCAGCAGGTGTTGCAGTTGGCGCCAGGGGCACCGCTTAAGGCGCTCTCACTCTCGGAGCCCGCACTGTTGCAACATCATCAACAGATGGGACAAGAGCTGTTGGACCTCCTTACGGGGCGTGCAGACCCGGTTCGGGTCGCCTATCGCTGGAATGATAAGAAGCTCGACCCCACCATGACCCTACGCTGGTTACAGCAGTGGATTACGCAACTGCTGAAGAGAGAAGCGCAGGGGGATCAACTGACGGCTCTGATGCAGTGTTTACAAACGGTAGATCATCAGCGCCTCTTTCATCTCTACGACACGGTGACCCATGCGCTCTCCTTGTCGACCACTCCAGTCAATAAAGAGCTACTGTTTGATGGCATCTTGCTGGAATGGGTTCGTCTGCGCAGTTGACCAAGGTCTACCCCTTTTAGGGGGACTCCTGATATGTTGCTACCTCGTACCTTCACTATCAGGAAAACAGTAATGAGCTCTCCATTTCCAACCACCCCCTCCATCACCCTGTTTGATCCGCTAGCCCAGTTTTTGGGGGCAGGTGATGGAGAGTTTCACTACACCTTTGATGATGTGGTACGGCTCTCAGGACATGCCTGTCCTACCGTAGCAGGGGCTTTCTTAATGGTGATTCATGCGATGGATGCGCTCTACGGAGAAGAGATGCCTGTGCGTGGTGGTGTCCAAGTCTCACTATCTGGTGCCGTCGACCAAGGGGTAAATGGTCCGATCAGCCAGGTCTTTACTCTGTTGACGGGAGCCACTGATGAGAATGGTTTTCATGGCTTGGCTGGGCAGTTTGCGCGAGATCACCTGATGGAATTCCACTCTGCTGCTGATGGGGTATTTACCTTTACACGCACCGATAATGGACAGTCTGTTCAAGTGCGTTATGATGCCTCCTCAATTATGCCTAACCCAGAGATGGCAGTACTGATGAAGCAGGCGTTACAACCCGGATGTGACACTACAGTGCGTCAGCAATTCTCTGATTTGTGGAGAGATCGGGTGATTCGTATCTTGCAAGATGGGGGGCAGGAGACAGTTACGGTTCAGGCTGTTTGAAGGGTGCCTCTCAAAGAGTATTGAGTAGATAATAGACTGAGTAGATATAATAATGATTGATTCACATTGCCATTTAGATCGCCTGAAACTGGATCAAGATGAGACCCTAGCGGATGCACTGCAGCAGGCAGAAGAGCAGGGGGTAACCGGTTTTCTGAATGTCTGTATCGATCTAGAAAATTATCCAGATGTGATTGAAATTGCCGAGAGTGATCCACGCATTTGGGCTTCAGTTGGTGTTCATCCCAATGAGATGGAGCAACAAGAGCCGGATGCAGAGACCTTGTTACAAAATGCAGAGCACCCCAAAGTGGTTGCCATTGGTGAGACGGGGCTCGACTTCCACTATGTCACCGATGAGCTATTGTTGCAGCGTCAACGTGAGCGTTTTTGTACACACATTGAGGTGGCTAAACAGTGTAACAAGCCATTAATCATCCACACTCGCGAGGCTCGTGAAGAGACTATCCAGATTATGAGAGAAGCTGATGCCGCAGCCTGTGGTGGTGTTATGCACTGCTTTACAGAGAGCTGGGAGATGGCACAACAGGCGCTTGAGATGGGGTTCTATATCTCCTTTTCCGGGATTATTACCTTTAATAGTGCCGCCTCACTGAGAGAGGTGCTGCAGCAGGTTCCAGAGGATCGTCTGCTGATTGAGACCGACTCTCCTTACCTAGCGCCTGTACCGTATCGAGGAAAACCAAATCAGCCCGCCTACGTACGAGCAGTGGCCGAGAAGGTGGCTGAGTTGCGTGGTTGGGAGCTTCAGCAAGTAGAGCAAATTACTACAAGAAACTTTAATCAGCTGTTTCAAGTGAGTTGAATGTTCAAAATAGTGGGTTAGTCATTGGTATAATCTGATGAATATCAAGTTGACGAAAACTGCCCGATGAAAAAGAGTACATGCCACATAACGATTTTCTGCCTTTTTCAGCTGCTCACGCTGTTTTCTATTACTGGCGTGGTCTCTGCATCGGATAAGACTGCAGAGATTCAACTGACAGCCGAAGAGCAGGCGTGGTTGCAGCAGCATCCGGTGATTGAGATCGGAATCATGCAAGCGTGGCCGCCGATGGACTATGTAGATGAGTCAGGCAGGCCGCAAGGGGTTGGGGTAGAGATCATTTATCAGCTCAACAAGCAGCTTGGTGACCGCTTGAAAATCACCCCCGGTCCCTGGAAAGAGACCTATAACGCGGTTAAAGAGCAGCGCTTGCCCGCACTGATGGATATCAGCCCTAAAGAGTCACGTAAGCCGTTTTTTAACTTTACTCAGCCCTATGTGACCGTTCCGCACAATATCTTTACCCGCAAGGAGCACCCAAAACATCAGAGTCTAGATGACCTTTCCGGTGATACGGTGGCTATTGAGAAGGGCTTCTTCTTGGTGAAAGTGCTGAGGAAGGGGTACCCCTCTGTTATTGTGAAGGAGTTTGATAACACCAGTGATGCACTGGATGCGTTGGCTAAAGGGGATGTGGATGCTTATGTAGGGAACCGTGCAGTTGCAACCCATATCATTAACAGTGAGCTTATTTCTGGCTTGATCATACAGGGAAAGGTCCATGAATCGGTGTCGATCAATGCGATTGGTGTGCGCAAAGATTGGCCGATTTTACGCTCTATTCTGGATAAGGCCTTGGCGATGATTCCTGAAGCGGAGCATCAACGGATTCGTCAGCAGTGGGTAGAGGGTATTGGAAGTGGATTTGATAATAAGGCACTGAGCAAAATTCTGCTGCCCATTTTGTTGGTTATCATCGTGCTGATATTCTGGAATCGTAACTTGAAGTGGGCTGTAAAGCGGAGAACCAAAGAGCTGGTTAAGCTCAGTTCGCTGCAAGGTGCTATTCTGCAGCATGCAGGGTATGCGATTATTGTTACTGATCTGCGGGGGGCGATTACACTCTTTAACCCCGCTGCAGAAAAAATGCTGGGCTACCGCAGTGAAGAGGTGGTTGGAAAGCTTACACCGGTCAGTTTCCACCACCCGGATGAGCTGGCAGAAAAAGCGGTTGAGTTCAGTCTTGAGCTGAATATGGAACTCAAAGCGGGATTAGATACACTCGCCGCCCACGCAAAACAGGGATGCCCCTGCGAGCATGAATACACCTTTCTACGCAAAGATGGCACAGAGCTACCTTCTCTCTTTACAGTTTCTCAGGTTTTGGATGAGCAAGGTGAGGTAGCAGGGTATCTGGGGGTAGCGGTAGATATCAGTGAACGTAAGGCGGCGGAGCTTGCTCTACAACAAGCCAAAGAGGATGCCGTTGCTGCTAGTATGGCCAAGGATGAGTTTTTGGCATCTATGAGTCATGAGTTGCGAACACCGTTAACCGCTATTATTGGTTACAGTGATCTACTGATTTCACAGGAGTACGATGCCCATAAACTTCGATTGCTTCGCTCGATCGAGCTTTCTGGTCATAGTCAGTTGGCGCTGGTGAATGACATTCTGGATATGTCTAAAATTCAATCGGGTCGCTTTACGGTTGAGGCGCACCCTTATGACTTTAGTGGGCTAATTGGTGAAATGGAGCAGATGTTTACCCCGCGTACCAAGGATGAGGGGATACAGCTGGAGGTGATTCAGTCCAACATAGAGCCGATGCAGTTGGTTGGTGACTCCCAACGGATCAAGCAGGTATTGATTAACCTGCTTGATAATGCCCTGAAGTTTACGGAGAAAGGCTCCAACAGTATTATCAAGCTGAGTACCCAAGTTGATCTGAGTGGGCTGGTAATTACTGTAGAGGACCATGGTATTGGGATGAATGCAGAGACCTTGAAACAGGTTTTTGAGCGTTTTCACCAAGCGGATGGATCAATCTCTCGACGCTTTGGCGGTAGTGGGTTGGGGCTCTATATCTCTCAAAACCTTGTTGATTTAATGGGAGGGCGTTTTGAAGTGTCGAGCCAGCCAGGCATTGGTTCATCATTTCGAGTTATCTTGCCCTATTTAGTGAGTGGTCTTTCCGCAAAACAGAAGGGGGTTGCAGCGGAGTCAGAACATCAGTTGGAGAAGAAGCGGCTATCGGGTCATGTCTTGCTGGCTGAAGATACAGTGATCCTGCAACAGCTGGAGCGACAGATATTAGAGTTGATGGGAGTGACGGTGAGCATTGCCAATAACGGTATTGAGGCGTATCAGCTTGCGGCAAGCAACCATTATGATCTGATTTTGATGGATATGCAGATGCCTGAGATGGATGGCATTGAGGCCACGCGTAAAATTCGTGAATCTGGTAATAAGGTACCGATTGTTGCACTTACAGCCAACGTGATGCAGAAACATCGAGAGCTGTTTGAAGAGGCGGGGTGTAATGATTTTCTCGGCAAGCCGATCGACAACCAGGCATTGAAACAAGCGATCAGTCACTATCTGCAAGAGCAGGGAACCGACGTTGGTCAGAGTCATAGCTCATCTGTTATGGGGCCTGAAGAGTTGGCTGCTCTGTTTGCGGAAAGAACAGCAGTCAGAAAAAATAACATGGTGGAGGCACTCTCCCATCAAAATTGGGAAGAGGTTAGAGAGCAGGCGCATGTATTTAAAGGCAGTGGGTCTCCCTATGGCTATCCTGAAATCAGCCGGCTGGGGGCCGTCATTTGTGATGCCATTGATGTAGAACATTATGAGGATGTAGCGCAGCAAGTAGAAGCGTTGACTGCGGAGTTAGATGCCCTGCATGGGTAACCCCCAATCCCCAGATAGAAACAGATAAAAAAGAGAAAGCCTTGGTCGTATAATGA
>JABGQL010000127.1 GCA_018648825.1 Gammaproteobacteria bacterium | reverse complement strand
CAGCCACATTGAGTCGCTGGGCGCGGTGAGGTCGGTCTATATGGAGATTTGGGTAATGGTTAAAATATGAGTAATGCCTTATTTTATAGTACACTGATCCGCTATGAATACGCATACTCCAAAGACCGAAACCAAAAACACCACCTGCTATATGTGCGCCTGCCGTTGTGGCATTCGCGTCACCCTACAGGATGGTGAGGTCCGCTTTATTCAGGGCAACCCTGACCACCCGCTCAACAAGGGGGTAATCTGTGCCAAGGGTGCCTCCGGCATCATGAAGCAGTACTCCCCCGCGCGATTGACTAAGCCGCTACTGCGCAAGCCGGGTTCAGAGCGTGGTGCAGGCGAGTTTGAGTCGATCTCTTGGGAGAAGGCGTTTGAGATGATGGCCGAGCGTCTGGGGGAGATTCGCGCCACCGACCCCAAAAAGTTTGCGCTGTTTACTGGGCGTGATCAGATGCAGGCGCTCACGGGGCTGTTCTCCAAGCAGTTCGGCACCCCCAACTATGCAGCACATGGCGGCTTCTGCTCGGTCAATATGGCAGCAGGGATGATCTACACCATTGGTGGCTCTTTCTGGGAGTTTGGTGGCCCTGATCTGGAGCGCTCCAAACTGTTTGTGATGATTGGTACCGCAGAGGATCACCACTCCAACCCGATGAAGATGGCGCTCTCCAAGTTCAAGCGTGATGGCGGTCGCTTTATCTCCATCAACCCAGTGCGTACCGGCTATTCAGCAATTGCAGATGAGTGGGTGCCGATTAAGCCCGGTACCGATGGAGCGCTGCTGCTGGCGTTGACCAATGAGATTATCAACCGAGGGCTGTTTGATCGCGACTATCTGATCAACTACACCAATGCCCCAGAGCTGGTGAATCAGCATCAAGAGAGTGATGAGTTTGGCCTCTTTATCCGTGACAAGGCGACCGATGTGGAGGAGGGCTGTTTTGACCCTCAGAACAAATTCTGGTGGGATAGCATCACCGAACAGGTAGTGGCTAACCGTACTGAGGGGGCTGACCCCTATCTACTGGGTGAGTACCAGATGGAGGATGGCACCGAGGTCAAGACCGCCTTCCAGCTGCTGGTAGATCGCCTCAAAGAGTACACCCCAGAGTGGGCGCAAAATATCACCGGTATCCCTGCAGAGACCATCAAGCGTTTAGCGCATGAGATGGGTGTGACGGCGCGTGACCAGAAGATTGAGCTGCCGATCGCCTGGACCGACGTCTGGGGCAAAGAGCATGACACCGTAACCGGTAACCCCGTCTCCTTTCATGCGATGCGTGGGTTGGCGGCCCACTCTAATGGGTTCCACTCTATCCGTGCCCTCTCTATTCTAATGACACTGTTGGGGACGATTGATCGCCCTGGTGGTTTCCGTCACAAGGCACCGTTCCCACGCCCCATTCCCCCTTGTGCGAAGACCCCGAAAGGGCCGGAGGGGGTGCAGCCCAATACCCCGTTAGATGGTATGGCGCTGGGATGGCCTGCGGACCCAGATGATCTGTTTGTGGATGATGCGGGTGAACCCGTACGTCTTGATAAAGGGTTCTCTTGGGAGCACCCGCTCTCGGTGCATGGGTTGATGCACAACGCCATCACCAATGCATGGCGTGGCGATCCCTACAAGATCGACACCCTGCTGATCTTTATGGCCAACATGGCGTGGAACTCCTCAATGAACACCGCAGAGGTGCGCAAGATGCTCAATGACAAAGATGAGGAGGGGGCGTATAAAATCCCCTTCCTGATTGTCTGTGATGCATTCCAGTCAGAGATGACCACCTTTGCCGATTTGGTACTGCCGGACACCACCTATCTGGAGCGGCATGATGTGATGTCGATGCTGGACCGCCCCATCTCAGAGTTTGATGGCCCAGTTGATTCGGTACGTATCCCGGTATTGCCGCCTACAGGAGAGTGCAAGCCGTTCCAAGAGGTGCTGATTGAGTTGGGTGCTCGTCTGAAACTACCCGCCTTTGTGGATAAGGAAGGGGAGCGCAAGTATCGTGACTACCCTGATTTTGTGGTCAACTATGAGACTGAACCGGGTTCCGGCATCGGCTTCCTCTCCGGCTGGCGAGGTAAGGGCGGCGAGAAGTTTATGCAGGGTGAACCCAACCCCAACCAGTGGGAGATGTACGCGCAGAACAACTGCGTCTACCACCATGAGCTGCCCAAATCCTACCAGTACATGCGTAACTGGAATCAGGGCTATCTGGAGTGGGCGCGGCATCACCGCCTCACCCGTCATGTCGACCCCATCAATATCCACATCTACTCCGAGGTGCTGCAGAAGTTCCGCCTCTCGGCACAGGGTAAGCGCCCCGGCAAGCAACCACCAGAGCGACTACGTCAGCGTGTTGAGGAGTACTTTGATCCGCTACCGTTCTACCATGAGCCGCTAGAGACCGCGCGTACCGACCGCCACAAGTTTCCGTTGAGTGCGATTACCCAGCGTCCAATGGCGATGTACCACTCGTGGGACTCACAGAATGCATGGTTGCGCCAGATTCACGCCCACAACCACCTCTACCTCCACCCCAGTGTGGGGGTGGCCAATGGCTTTGAGGATGGGGATTGGATCTGGGTGGAGTCGATGCACGGAAAAGTACGTTGTATGTGCCGCTTCAGCGAGGCGGTAGAGCCGGGTACAGTGTGGACCTGGAATGCGATTGGTAAGGCCTCTGGTGCGTGGAATCTTGATCCTAAGGCCAATGAGTCGAAGAAGGGTTTTTTGCTCAACCATCTGATTGCTGAAGAGTTACCAGCCAAGGCGGGGGAGGGACACATCTCCAACTCAGATCCGATTACCGGACAAGCGGGTTGGTATGATGTGCGGGTACGGGTCTACAAGGCCGCATCGCAAGAACCTAAGGTCACCTCTCCGCAGTTCCACACCGTTAAACCAGCACCGGGGATGATGAAACGGGCTGGTAAGTGGCTCGCCTTCAGAGGGGGGAGTGGGCTGTTTAAGAAGTTACTGCCAGAGGGAGACCGCTCATGACACAGTTAGCCTTGGTCATCGATCTCAATGTCTGTGTCGGTTGTAGTGGCTGTGTCACCAGCTGTAAGGAGTGGAACAGCTCCGGTGAAGCAGGTCCGATGCCGGATCAGAATCCGTACCGTGCAGAGCCAACAGGTACCTTCTTTAACCGGATGCAGACCTATGAGATCGGCACCTTCCCCAATACCGATACCTTGCACTTTCCCAAGTCCTGTATGCACTGCGCTGAGCCGCCTTGTGTTCCAGTCTGTCCTACAGGGGCCAGCTACAAGCGGGAAGAGGATGGTATTGTGCTGGTCGATTACGATAAATGTATCGGTTGCAAATACTGCTCTTGGGCCTGTCCTTACGGTGCGCGTGAGTTTGATGAGCAGTCTAAGGTGATGAAGAAGTGCACCCTCTGTGTTGACCGTATCTACGATCTATCGCTGCCAGAGGCGGAACGTCAGCCCGCCTGCGTCATCTCCTGCCCGACCAGTGCGCGGCTGTTTGGTGATGTGGAAGATCCAGACTCCGAGGTCTCGGTGAAGATCCGTGAAGAGGGGGGGTACCCGCTGATGGCCGAGTGGGGGGCGCAACCCTCTAACCACTACCTGCCTCGTCGCAAGACCCATATTCGAGTGCGTGAAGAGGAGCTGGTGCGTGCGGATAATCCGCTGAAGAGAGAGAACTTCACCAAGCCCAGTAAAGATGATCAGTCACTAGACGACATCATGAGTTGGTAAAACCATAGGGCACCCCTATATAACCTTTTGGAAGTCATACTATGCATCCCGCTTTTTCAGTAATTTTTCTCACCACCCTGATTGGACTGGGTCAGGGGCTATTTCTGGCCATCTACACCGCACAGGTCTACTCCGTGGTGGAGCTGATCCCAATGACCCAAGGCGATGACCGCATCTTCTATGGGGTAGGCAGTCTGATCGCGTTGGTTCTGCTGGGAATGGGGCTGATCGCCTCCCTCTTCCATCTGGGGCATCCAGAGCGTGCTTGGCGTTCCGTCACCCAGTGGCGCACCTCGTGGCTCTCACGTGAAGTGATTGCACTACCACTGTTTATGGGGAGTCTTTTTCTATATGGTCTGTTTCACTTTATGGGGTGGAATCCGGTGCTGATCACGGTAGGTGAAGGGTTCGCGATTGACCTGACGCTATTGATGGGGGCGATCACCACCCTGCTTGCCTTCACCCTGTTCCTCTGTACCGCAATGATCTATGCCTCGATCCGTTTTTTGCAAGAGTGGGCCTCTCCACTGACGGTACTTAACTTTATTCTGTTGGGGGGGGCTTCTGGTTTTACTCTGGCAACGCTCTTTACCTACTATGCCGCGCCAGAGCTGGTGAATTTTATCGGTGGATGGGCAATGGTGCTGACGGTGATGGCACTGCTGAGCCGAGGTGCTTCGCTGATCCGTAATCGTCTATTACGCCCCAAATCAACCCCGCAGACCGCGATTGGTGTACGCCACTCCACTATTCGACAGATGGCACAGGGGGCGATGGGCGGCTCCTTTAACACACGAGAGTATTTCCACGGAAAACCGCAGCTACTGGTGAAGTGGGTGAAGTGGACCTTTATCCTCTTTGTCTTCCCGCTGCCGATACTGTTTCTGGCGCTGGGCATCAGTGGGCCATTTGATACTCTGTTTATGGCTGCACTGGCGGTGCAATATCTGGGGTTGATTGCAGAGCGCTGGTACTTTTTTGCTGAGGCCAACCATCCGCAGAATATCTATTATCAGGTGGCTTGATGGGGTGTTGCGATGGTTACACTACAGAGTCACGTAATTTTTTCAGGTTAGTGATCTGAATCCGGCTCCCCTTTACGCTGATAATCTCTTCGGCCTTCATCTTCCCCAGAATACGGGAAAAGGTTTCGCGCTGGATCGAAAGTAGAGAGGCGATGGTCGCTTTTGAGGTGGGTAGTTGGAGCGCGCAACTATCGCTGCTTTCACACTCTAAGGAGGTAGGGTCACACTGATGTTTCTCGTCACACTCAATTTGCGAGAAGATGTAGTGGGTTAAGCGGTGGCGGGCATCTGCCAGTGTAAGGTTGCCGATCTCTTCTGTTTGATGTTGAATCTTATGGCTTAGGGCGCTGATCAGTGGCAGGGCGTAGGCAGGGTGCTGGTGTAATATTTTCATATATTCAGCACAGTTAAACTCAAATAGTTCACCATCTTCCAGCATCTCACAGTTGCAGTAGTGTTCCGCTTGGTCGAGAAACATCTGAATCTCAGCCAGTGCAGTACTTGGACGAACCACATCGAGGGTCTTTTCATGACCACTGGATGAGGTCAGGAACTGTTTGGCGCAACCGGTGCGGACAATGTAGAAATGTGAAGCGGAGTCCCCTTTCTTGAATAGTGGGTCTCCAGATTTCTTGTGGATGAGTCTCGCTCTTAGGAAGAGCTGGTCTAGGGCCTCTTTATCAAAACCGGCAAATAGCTTTGAGCGTCGAATCTCATTTTTATAGATGGGTGAGAGTGCCATAGAGTGATCTGTTTTCGACTTTGTTACAAACGGAGATGCATTGTGGGGAGAATGAAAAGCAAGGGCAATACATCTTCCGAGTTATAAGCTCTCTTATTGAGAGGTAAGATGCTGATAGTATACAGTAGTTGTTAACTGCTTTTTAGCAATTAAATAATTTGATGCCGTCCCACTGAGGGACGACAGGCAGATTAGACCAGCCCTAACTTCTTGAAGATGGCATTCCACAGTGGAATAGGAGGAGCGGGCTCGGCTGTAGGGTGCTCAGGGTGGCTGCGATAGGCCTCTGCCTCTGGGCTGAAGTGTACTGAGACACCATACTGCTCCAGTTTTTTGTGAAGTTCAGGAGATACGGTCTGTTTTGCAGTTGCGTGATACTCATGGAGCCTTTGAGTCGCTCTACTCATTCCAATGGCTGCTTGGGTTATACCTGTAATTGTCATCATCGTATTGGACCTCTATTTAAAGTTATCGGCACTATTAGGGAAAAATGAAGTGGATTAGGCTGTTATTAAGGTCTCATAGAGGGGCAAAGGGGGATTGGTTCGCCCCAAAATGGTGCGCTGCTGCGTGGATAAACGGGATCAAAAATAGATAACCAACTGAAATATTTGGTTATTGATGCTGTGGCATGTGCCTTGCTCTCATACCCATTATATTGAGAGAAAAAAGGGGCGGCGTTATGAAAATGTTTTCAGAGTTTGTAGAGGCTGAGAAGGAGCGCTTGGCAGACTATCTACAGCAACCGATGGCAGAGTTGGCACAGGCGTGCAGTGGCTGTTGGGGAGATGTTGTTGCATTGGATGGGTTGTTGTCAGACCGTCTGTTTGATGGGGGAGAGTGTTCACAATTGCCGGGTTGTGAGTTGCTCTACGTGGTGGATTGTGAGGGTACTCAAGTGAGCTCCAATGTTATGCCTGAAATGGTTAATAGATTGGTGAGGGGGCAGCACCTCTCTGATCGCCCATATTTTTCCATTGATCAGGAGAAGCGAGGGCGAGTGGTGTTGTCTGATGTCTATATCAGCCAAGCAACCCGCAGAAGTTGTATTACTGCGATCTTTGAGGTGGAGCGGTTGCAGGAGATTGTTGGCTTTGTCGCAATTGATCTGCGTCTTAGTGCCTTGCCGCAAGAGAAACGAGAGAGTGAGTTGGCGCGTCACTGGATGCAGATCAAAGGTGATCCCTCGGTACGCCAGACACTGTTTATGCAAGAGCGTCAGGTGAGCCGCATGGATCAGCAGCTGGATGATGTCCTGAGTACGATTGATGAGCTCATGGTTGAGCGTGGGGTGTTCCATACAGAGATTCACTTCTCCAGTTCTCGTGCGACGTTGTGGCTATATGATGAACCACATCAATACCATATCCACGTGCTGGATGAGATTCTGCAGCCATCGGTCTGTCTGGGGTATGCAGGACAGGGCTACCCACAAAAGGCGATGGTGCCAAAAGAGCGGGTGGGAGAAATTCTAAAAAAGTTCAAGTTACTGCGGCTGGCTGATGAGGTTGTCTACCTGCGTGATGCCTCACTCAACCTAGTCAATGGCATGGTAGGGCTTCACTTCTCTTGTGATGGTCAGCACTACATGCCTTATGAGGCGTTTCTCTCTGCAGAGGATAGTTTTTGGTTTGGAGAAATGGCGGCATAGTCGGGCGGCGGGAGTTGTTGGCAGTCATAGGGTAAGGTACATTGAGTGGCTATGGAGCCTTCTCAAATATCATCTAATCAATCCAGCTATGCCGATAGGCTGGACGATAGTCGGCGCTTTATCGCCTACTTCTGGAGCAAGCTGGCGAAAGACCGTATCCAGCTCAATGCGGGTTCACTCTCTTACATGACCCTGCTCTCATTGGTGCCGCTGCTCGGTGTGATGGTGGCGGTGTTCACCGCCTTCCCTGCTTTTGAACAGGTCTCTGGACAGCTAGAGGCCTTTGTCTTCCGCAACTTTGTACCTGCAGCGGGTGAGCAGATTCAGAAGTCGTTACAAGCCTTTGTTGCCAACACCAAACAGATGACAGCCTTTGGAATTCTATTTCTGGTGGTAGTGGCAATGATGTTGATGGCCGCAGTAGATCGCACCATCGATGATATCTGGGAAAACCCCCACCGTCGCGGCATCGCCAACGCCTTTATGCTCTACTGGTCGGTACTGACTCTGGGGCCGTTGCTGATTGGTGCTGGGCTGGCAGCCTCCTCCTTTCTGTTGGCTGCTGCAGAGGAGAGTGTGATTTCACATGTGGGGCTGGAGAGTGTGGGGCTACAAAATGGACTGCTGAAGGTGCTCCCCTATCTCACCTCGGTACTCGCCTTTATGATGCTCTATACCCTAGTGCCGGGAGAGCGGGTGCGCTTTCTACATGCGTTGACGGGGGCTGTTGTGGCCGCCGTGTTGTTTGAGCTGAGCAAACAGCTCTTTGCCCTTTATATCACCGAGTTCTCTACCTATGAGGCACTCTATGGAGCATTGGCCGCTGTGCCGATTCTGTTTATCTGGGTCTACCTCTCTTGGGTGGTGGTACTGCTGGGGGCTGAGGTGACCTACTGTTTGGGTCATTACAAGGAGGCGGGCTGAGTGCCAAAACTACTTACCGCACTACTGCTGCTGGTTGAGGGCGCACTCTCCCCCCCACTACAAGCAGTTGAGGTGGATACGCTGATGAAGCGGGTCGATGCACTATGGCGTGGGGAGAGCTCACACGCCACCCTCACCATGAAGGTGAAGACCCAACGTTATGCCCGCAGTATGAAGATGGAGGTGTGGTCCAAGGGGAAGGAGCGCTCCCTGCTGTTGATCCGTGAACCTAAAAAGGATCGCGGTATTGCCACCCTCAAGGTGGAGCGCAATATCTGGAACTACCTGCCAAAGATTAACCGCACCACCAAGATCCCCGCCAGCATGATGGGTGGAAGCTGGATGGGTAGCCATTTTACTCATGAT
Organism: Gammaproteobacteria bacterium; assembly: GCA_018648825.1. Taxonomy (GTDB): domain Bacteria; phylum Pseudomonadota; class Gammaproteobacteria; genus Thiopontia. The sequence continues at coordinate 5,864 of JABGQL010000127.1, read as the reverse complement.
GATCTGGTGAAGGAGAGCCGCTACCAAGAGGAGTACAACAGCAGCCTCAGCTTTGAGGGGGAGCGCGATGGGGTGCTGATCTATGAGGTGAGCGCCATTCCAAAACCCGATGCTGCGGTGGTTTGGGGGCGTGTGGTGATGACCATCCGACAGGATACACTGACCCCAATAGAGGCGATCTACTACGATGAGGAGGGGGCTAAAGTTCGGCTGATGCAGTTTGATCAACTACAGCAGATTGGGGATAGAACCGTACCGATGCGCTTGACCCTAACCCCAGAGGATAAGCCTGGTGAATCAACCATCATCCACTATCAACAGATCGCTTTTGATCTGCCGATAGAAGAGCAGCGCTTCTCACTACGCAGCCTGCGTAAGCGCAGGTGATCGATGATTCTGTCGATTGCTTGGCGAAACCTCTGGCGTAACCCAGCGCGTAGCCTGTTAACCCTGCTTGCCCTCAGCGGTGGTCTGCTGATGCTGTTACTTAATGCGGCGCTACTGGAGGGGATGAAGCAGCAGATGGAGCGCTCGGCAACTGCGCTCACGACCAGTCCACTACAGATTCATCGTCAAGCCTTTATCGACAGTCGGGACCTCTACGCCACGCTACCATGGGTCTATCTGGATCAGCTGTCACAGCGCTTTCCTCTGTTGAAGATGGCTCCGCGCCTCTATGCTGATGGTTTGGCCAGTAGCGAACAGAGTTCTGCTGCCGCAATGATTCGTGCGGTTGATCCAGTGCGGGAGGTGGCGGTGAGTGAGCTGTTAAGGCACCTGCGCAGTGGGGAAGCGAAACTGGAGCGGGTGGTAGATACGGCAGATGGTACTGTACGAGATCAAGTGCTGATAGGCACACAGATGGCAAAGCAGTTACTGCTCCACCCTGGTGATGAACTGATTCTGGTGACACAGGCAGCGGATGGCAGTATCGGTAATGGACTGTTTCAGGTTGCTGGAGTACTCAAACCGATCGATCCGGGGTTTGACCGCAGTGGTGTCTTGATGTCGATTGCGGCCTACCAAGAGCTGATGGTGTTGGAGCAGGGGGTGCACGAGTTGGCCGTTCAGGCCCCAGCAGATGCATTGCTGCAAGCACGCATTGAACAACAGTTGATAGCGCTGGCAGCCACCCATCCACTGGACAAGCTGGGTGGTGCGGCGCGTATCCGTAACTGGCGTGAGCTGACCCCTGCAGTTGCCGACATCATGGAGATGAGCAGTGCCATGATGGGGGTGATTGGCGCTATTATCATCACCCTCGCCTCACTGGGGATGGTCAACACCATGATGATGTCGATCCATGAGCGCACTCATGAGTTTGGTATTTTGTTGGCGATTGGGATGAGTCGCTGGCGCTTGTTGGGTATGGTGCTGCTGGAGTCTCTGCTGCTGGCGCTGCTTGCGGCACTTTGTGGATCGCTGTTGGGTAGTGTGCTTGGGCTGCAGTTGGAGCGTCACGGTATCGACTTCAGTGCTCAACTGCCGGATGGGTATGACTGGGGTGGGATGGTGTTTGAGCCAGTAATGAACGTTGATCTGCAGCTGCAGCATATTTGGAGCGGTTCGTTGATGATGATCACCATCACCCTGATTGCTGCACTGATCCCTGCGTGGCGTACACTGCGCTTGAAGCCTGTGGAGGTGCTGGGGTGAGTATGCAACAGATCCCAGTGACGATGTTGATGATGCTGGCATGGCGCAACCTCTGGCGTAACCGTCGCCGTACCCTGATCACCCTCAGCTCTATTGCGCTGGGGTTTGGGATGGCAGTGCTCTCTATCGGCATTGGGGATGGTAGCCATAATTCGCTTATCCGTAATGCGATCCAATTGGGGGAGGGGCATCTCACCATTCAGCACCGAGACTATCTGGATGCTCCCGCTAACCACCGCTATATTGCTGATGGCATAACCTTGGCTGCCCAACTCCAGAAGTTACAGATTCCTGCGCAGATCCAACCCCGAGTCTCACTGCAGGTGCTGGCGACCACTGCGGGTCATGCAACGGGGGCGGGGGTAGAGGGGGTTGCGTTGAATGACCCTAGAGCTAAACAGCTACAGGAGCGAATGGTGGCTGGGCGCTGGATGCAGCCGGATGAGCAGCGAGGTCTATGGATCGGTGAACGCATGGCGCACAAATTGGGTGCCAAGATCGGTAGTAAAATTGTATTGATGGCTGGTACCGAGGGGGGCGACTCGCAGGCGCAGTTGGGACGGGTGCGGGGTATCTTTCGTGCGGGGATGGAGGAGATGGATCGCTACTTGATCCTGACCCCTCTCCACTTTGCTCAACGCTTCCTTCAGGGGGAGGGAGCCGCTCTGGAGCGCTCACCGATAACCCGCTATGCACTATTCTTCGACCATCCAGATCAGGCAGTGATTTGGAAGCAGCAGCTCCAACAACAGCCATTTGCAGCCGAGGTAGCAGTGCTTGAGTGGCAACAGCTGATGCCGCAGCTGCTACAGTTTATTGCGGTGGATGATGCGGGGAACTACATTTTTCTCACTCTGATTCTGATCTTGGTGATTTTCGGTATCATCAATACAGTATTGATGAGTGTGCTGGAGCGCACCCGTGAATTTGGACTGTTGCGGGCCTTGGGGATGGGGCGAGCGGCATTGCTGCTGCTGGTTTTCTATGAGTCTCTGTTGCTGAGCCTGATGGCGGTGGTCAGTGGCTGGTTGGTGGGTGGGGGTATACACCTCTGGTTGGGCAGTCATGGCATTGACTTCAGTGCACTGGGGGTGAGTATGGAGATGATGGGGACGATGATGGACCCGGTGATCTATACCGAGCTCTCACTGGATCGTATTATCCAACTGACGTTGATGATCTTTGGGGCTACACTGGCATCAGGAGTCTACCCAGCGATCAAGGCGGCGCGTGTTACACCGATTGAAGCGCTTCAGAGTTGATGAAGAAAAGCTGATGAAGCAAAGTTGATGGAGCAGAGGGAGAAGATGACACTACTGAAGATAGAGGGGGTGGAGAAGCGTTACCGTCAGGGTGAGGTGGATGTTGATGCCCTCACTGCCATTGACCTACAGATTGATTGCGGAGAGTTTGTGGCATTGGTGGGCCCTTCTGGCTCTGGTAAAACCACGCTACTTAATTTGATTGGTGGTCTGGATCGTGCAGACCGTGGCTCTATTCAGTTAAACGGGGTGGAGTTGACCTCCATGGAGGAGACGGCACTCTCTCAATTCCGCCTTACTGAGATTGGTTTTGTATTCCAGGCCTATAACTTAGTGCCCGTGTTGAGTGCGCTGGAAAATGTGGAACTGGTGATGGTGCTGCAAGGGGTGCCTCCTCAACAATGCAGAGCGCGGGCGATCGAGTATCTACAGCGGGTAGGGCTGGAGTCGATGATGGATCGTCGTCCTGCTGCACTCAGTGGTGGGCAGCAGCAGCGGGTGGCAGTCGCACGAGCGCTGGCGGCGGGGCCACGGCTGGTGCTGGCTGATGAGCCGACGGCTAATCTTGATTCAGAGAATGCAACCGCCCTGCTCGACCTGATGGAGCAGCTCTGTCATCAGCAGCAGACCACCTTTATCTTCTCTACCCATGACCCACGGGTGATGCAGCGTGCCGAGCGCACGGTCACCTTGCAGGATGGACGCATAATTTCGGATCAGAAGAGTGCTCTGTAGCGTATGTATGCTCTGGTTCAAATAGCTCTGTCTCTATTGTTAACCGCAACGGCCCATGCCAGTGAGCAGGGTGGCAGGCTCTCCTTGGTGGGTGTGGTGGATGAGCATGGGGCCAGTGCCAACCAGCAAGGGTTGCGCTGGATGGTGGATGATGGGGTTGAGGCATCGGAGTGGTCACTCCACCTACGAGCTACACGACAGCAACATAGTGGGGGTGCTACAGCCAGTAACCACTCCAGTAGGCTATTCCGTGCTCATTCACTACAGACAGTGCATGGCTCGGGTTCGCAGCAGCTGCAAGCAGAGGTAGATCGCCTGCTTTTTCGCCACTATTTTGAGGGGGTAACGGTTTCGCTCGGTCGTCAGCCGATAGAGTGGGGGGCGGGCCACTTCTGGCAACCCACCAACTTGTTGGGGGCCTTCTCCCCAACTGACCTGGATACAGCCTATAAACCCGGTATTGATGCCGCACTGCTAGAGTGGTCTCCTCAAGAGTTGAGTGCAGTGAGTGTGGTACACACCGCTTCCCCAGCTACGCAGCAGAACAGTACTGCAGCACATTATCGCAGTGTATTGGGGGTGGAGTCAGAGTTTACTTTGGTGGTGGGCCAAGTGATCGGCCACAAGATGGTGGGGGGCAGTCTGGAGAGTAGCTGGGGGACATTGGGGGTTCGGTTAGAGGGGCGTGCAACACAACGGCAGTCAGGAGAGCAGAGCAGGCTCTGGGTTGTGGGGGCTCAATATCAGTTTGAAGAGGGTACGCTGCTGGATCTAGAGTGGTATGAGAATAGCCGTGGTGCAGAGCAGGAACATCAACTGTTAGCAGCCAGCAGCGATCTATTGGTGTTGAGTGGGCTGCTGCCACAGTCGAGTCGTAACTTGCTGGGGGTGAGTTTGAGCCGTGATCTTACTCCGCTGTTACGAGGGGGGTATATGCTGTTGGCAAGCCGTCTGGAGGGTGTGGGAGGGGAGTCACACAGTTCGTTACTGAATCAGCTTAACCTCAACTACTCACTGAGTGATGAGTCTGAACTGCTGCTCTCGGTTCTAGTTGCCAATGGTAAAGAGGCTGCAGCAGCTGTACCTCAGTCAGAGTTTGGAGATCTGCCGGATACTCTTACATTGCGTTACCAGTACTATTTTTAGAATACTTAACCTACTTTGATGTGACTTAGGATTGGTCTGAATAGCCTTTACCCTTCAGAGTTTACTGAAATTATGAGATCATAGAAACAGATCAAATAATCGATCTCAAAATATAGCAGATCAACTCTGAAGTGATAGACCCGCAGAGAATGGATGAAGCCAATGAAAGATAATAAACCAACCGTACTGTTGGCTGATGACGAAGAGCTTGTGAGAGTGCTTTTGCTTCAACTGCTGAAGCGTGAAAGGTGTGAAGTGGTTGCCGTTGCACGTGATGGAGAAGAGGCACTTCAGCTATATCAGCAACACAAACCAGACATCACTTTGTTGGATATCAATATGCCAAAATTGGATGGCATGGGCGTATTGCGCAAAATTCGTGAGCAGGATAAGGAGTCATTCATCTGTATTATCAGTGCAGATGCGTTTCCTGACATTCTCCGCGAGGCAACCAAGCTTCGGGTAGCAGGTTATGTGGTGAAGCCAATTGTTGAGAAAAAAACCAGATCGATTATCAACAAGTATGAGAAGCAGAGGTCCAAAGAGAAATTACCTTTATCTGTAATTACCGATAAAAAACCGTTTCACCCATCGGAGAGAGAGCTGGTTAACGCCCAGTGGTTAATCGATAGTATCCAATTTCCTGCGGTTCCCGAGGCGGTTACGGCACTGCAAAAAGAGGTAGCAAAGAGTGAACCTGATGCTGACTACATCACAGAAATCATATCAGGTGACATCAAGCTTTCAGGTATGCTGCTTAAGCAGGTCAACTCAGCTGCATATGGATTGAGCAACAAGGTTAACTCGATTGCACAGGCTGTTGTTATTCTGGGGCTGAAGAGCCTGAAAAATGTACTCTTGGCCTCTGCATTAAGAGAGGCGCTTGGGGACCAGAGTGAGTTTGATAGTGATTTTTGGAAACAGGCTAATGCCACTGCGGTTGTTTCAGAGGCTCTGTCACAAGCGGTATTTGGGGTCTCTTCAGAGGATGCCTTTCTGGCTGGGCTATTTCAGGATGCAGGTGTTTTAATCTGTGAGAAGAAACATGCTAGATACAATGAGGTC
>JABGQL010000128.1 GCA_018648825.1 Gammaproteobacteria bacterium | reverse complement strand
TAGTAGAAAATACCTTCTCTTTTTCTTGATCACTCATATTAGCTATCGCTCCCCATAGAAAGATCTACCCCTACACCAACAACCTCCATCAATTTTCCATAACTATCCACAACATCATATTTCACACGCTCAGGATTAATCTCATCAAAGAATTTACGGGCACACTCTATCTTTGTCTTCTCAATTTCACGCAGTTCCATACTGGACATTGAGCCTTTGGTCTCTGCAACGAAGTAGACATGCTTAACTGCCCCCTCTTTGAACGAAATCGCCCAGTCGGGGTTGTAGTTACCTACCGGCGTTGGGATAGAGAACCCACTGGGCAGTTTTGCATAGACCACTACCTCAGCGCTGGTATCTAGCTCTTCAACAAAGGCCCGTTCAATCTTTGAATCGGTTATGACGTAATCGTAGATGTGATGCTTCAGCGGGTCACCTGCTTTACTGAAGTCCTGCTTACTCTGCCCATTGGTGAAGATATCGATATCGTGTGTTTCACTGATTGAGTTGTAACTCAGGCGCTCAATAATCACTGTCGCCTTCTGCTCCTGGATCATGCGTACTGCCTTGCTAATGAAATCCTCTGGGTTGGTTTTAAACTGGTCAAAAATCGGCTTCTCAATCCTGGAGAGAATATCCACGACCGTTTTCCGGGTCAGGCGCGCACCTTCTGAGACCTTGCCAACCAGATCATACTTCACCACTGAGTGAATCGAATTTGCACTGTATTCGGTAGCAGTCTCCCGCACCTTGAAGCCCTCACCAGACCTCATCTGATCATAGCTGATGCCATCCGCCTGTTCCCCTCTCTGTACTGTGTACTGCAACGGTGCCACACGAAGCTCTTTGTCCAGTACCTGAACACATTTTCTGACCAGCTCTACGCTATCAAAGTGAACGCTATAGGCCGCCTTGCGGTTGATTCTGCTCCATAGTTCCTTGAACTCCTTTTTCTCAAAATTGGAGTTCAGCAGATTGGCCTTTGCCCCCCGGCCATTCTCGATCTGAGGCAGGCTCGCCTCACTGAAGACACTGTTGATCAACTGGAAAATCTGCTCTCTATAAGGCAGCAGGCTCTCTGGCAGCGGTGCCAATGTATCGCTGGAAACCGCATCATGATAATCCCGTGCAATGTGATCCTCATCATCGGTGTAATCATGCCTCAACAGATACTTGTAGATCTGTTTCGCCATCTGCGGCGTGACCTCAACCGTGTCGCCCCCCGTCAAAAACACCTTGCCCGTAAAGTACGCCTCATCCGCTACACGCGGACGTTCCGACAGTGACTGACTGATATCACTCTGCAACGCCGCGACAAACTCCTGATAACTCTCACTGGCCACAACGGTCAGAACATTGGTCTGATGTACAGTAGCAGGGGTGTCCTGCCGCTCACCCAAACGGTTTACCGCAATACGCAGACCTCTCCCCACCTCCTGCCTACGAGAGACGGTGTTATCACTGTGCTTGAGTGTACAGATCACAAAGACGTTGGGATTGTCCCACCCTTCACGCAGTGCCGAATGCGAGAAGATAAACCGGGTCGGCTCCTCAAAGGCCAGCAGCCGCTCCTTATCCTTCAGAATCAGATCATAAGCATCCACATCGTTGGCTTCCCCCTTTCTCTTCTCCGTTGCATTCATCTTGGGGTCAACCAGGCGCTTACTCTTCTTATCAATCGAAAAATAGCCGTTGTGGGTCTGCTCAACAGAGATGCCATCCAGATGTTTCCGGTACGCCTCATCCAGCAATAGATCCTGCTTCAGTTCATTCAGCGCGTCCCGATACTCCTCCTCGAAGATCTGGGCATACTCCCCTCCCTCCTCGCCTGCATCACCGTAGAGGCGGTACTTGGCAACCTCATCAATAAAGAAGAGCGTCAGCACCTTGATCCCCTGATGAAACAGCGCCCGTTCCTTCTCAAAGTGAGCCTTGATCGCCTCACGAATCTGAATCTGCCTCAATGCCGCCTCATTGACATCCCCGGTAGCCTCACCCGCCTGCAGCTGATGACCATTGGTAAATTCAACCGTATCAGTAATAGCACTGATCTCTGAGACTACAAAACCCTTGTACTGGTCCAATTCGCCAGAGAGATCATAGAGGTTATCGCCTTTTCCCAGCTTGCGGGTAATCCGCTTAATCCCGCTGTTTTGTTTCACCTCAATCTCAATACGCGCAACCGGGGACTGTCTGGAAATCTCAATCGACTCCAGATAGAGATAGGCATTGGTACC